>NZ_BAAHYZ010000013.1:0-141085 GCF_054657295.1 Desulfocastanea catecholica | reverse complement strand
ACATACGCTTTTATGTTTACCACGGTGAATAATCTGAACGGCCAATATGATATGAAAGGATGGATGCGCGAAAAAAACACGAAAAAATAACCGATGCCGTTGTAAGTGTATTTCGCAGATATGATGAGGATTTGTTAGTTCTCTCCACAGAAGGGTGTGCTTTATGCAAAAAATGCACGCACCCCACCTCCCCCTGTAAACATCCCGATCGTATGTATCCAGCCACTGAAGGGTATGGCGTATTGGTCATGGAGCAAGCCAGAAAATACAATGTAAAATATAGCAACGGTGCAAATACCGTCACCTATTTCAGTTTGATTTTCTTTAGCTTAGATGAATGAATCTTATTATTTAGCACACTGTATATATAGGTTTAAAGCAAATCATGCTTTGGGAACAGATATTCTGTGATAATTGGTTTGCTCCTCCAATGGGTCACTAACTCTCTCTCGTTGTATTGGACGGAATTATGTTATGACAAAGGTTGATACAGGCAAGCTCAAACGCGCCCAAATGCGGATTGATGTGGATGTTTCCTGAACATTTTGACACTGATCATGACCAAATATCATTACCGAAATGGAACATTCCGGTACTTCGAAAAATTCAAGAATATTATCGAAGAACGGCTCCAAATGGAGCAGTCTGAATTATTGATGCTTCCAGATTATTTTTGCTGATCATTTCAGAGCAAATGTCAGGCACCGTGCAAGAGAGTAACTGATTATTGTGGACGAATTGGCGCACCAATCAACATTTTTCCGACCTTGCTCTCGACGGAGCTGTTTCCAGAATATGTTATGCCAATCACGATGTCCTTATATGTCGAGACAAATGGTATGAAGCCAACTTCACATCCTCGGTTGACAATTTTTCAGTCTGCCGATCCAAGAATTTCCTGAATGCTTTCGGTTCTAGTACCCATATTTTGCCTTGCTTGTTACCATTGCCTTCAATAAACCAGCCAGGAAAAAGAACCACTGGGAAAGGCTCGAAGTGCTTACCTGTTGAATCGTTGATGATTTTTTTTATATATGAGGAGGCTGCGTTTACTTGCACGATTATGTCAGTAAGTGGCTCTTTGCCGTTTATCAGTATTTGTTGACCGTCATAATTGATATTGGCCCGACCGCTTTCTGGCTTGCTGTAGGTCTTGGTCTCAATGACGTAAATGCCTTTATTCGAAATCACGACATGATCTACGTTGAACGAATCGCCAACAATGTCGTGAAACACACGACAGCCTGATTCCCTGAACTCTTCCAGGTATTGGCCTACTGCCCTCTCCCCATTCCTACCTAATTTAAGGTGTTTGAGTTTCAGGAGATGTCGGACAAATTTAAAGATGCTGTAGGCACAAAGTACCCCAACCAATAAGGTCAGATGGATTGGAGGTTTAGTTAGTGGTTTGTAGTATCTTAACCACTCGTAACCCAAAATCATTGCGAAAATTATTACCACTGAGTAATGCCAAAGAACCTTGTCGTATAAGAGATCCTCAATTGCCTCGTCACCAGACTGAGCCACATAGCGGAGAGGTTTATCTTTAAGAGGAGATCTTGTTTTAGCTTTCATTGATAGTCCTACTATGTGTCATTTAAAGTAATATTATTTCATTTAGTTACAAACAAATACCGTAGAGTTTCTGAATTGTCTAGTGTAGAGTCTATGGTGTTTAAATATTTGAGTCCACAAGGGTTACTGATTTTTACATAGTTAGGAATCTTTACTGACAGTGCCATCATGGCGGATGGGAGCCGTCGGTACGTCACCAGTGACGGTGTTTTTGATTAATCATAGTGTGCGACCTGAATTTTGTTGATGCATCCTGTGCTACTGAAGAAATGGAAATTCGACAAAAACGATAGTGATATCTTCGTGTAATAATTTGTCGAAATCAGGGTTAAGGTTTAGTGGAAATATCTTTACTTTGGAAGAATCTCAATAACTAAAAATCGAAGATATTTTCTGTATATCACCCCAATTCCGGTGATATACAGCTTAGCAGATTTACTTGTTATGAGTCATGGTGAGCGAAATGACTGATCGATCGAAAATATATTGCAACACTTGCAAAGGCGAGACCAATCAAGATATTAAATCAACTCATGATCAGTCATATTACGAAGAGTATGAAGATCATGGACAGAAGTTCCTTGGTTACTATGAGGAAACAGAATATCGATTTCTAGTCTGCAGAGGTTGTGATACTGCTACTTTAGAGGAGAAATGGACTGCTGCTGGAATGCATGATCAAAATGGTGATAACATTTATTCCTACAATTACCACCCCAAAAGAAAGAATCTAGGTGAAAGAGAAATTAAAAAATTTCATCATGTAGATAAAAAACTATATGAAACGTACAAAGAAATAATATCCGCTTTTCAACAAGGGCTTAGAATTGTTACAGCTATGGGAGTACGGGCATTACTCGAGGGAATTTGTGTGCTTGAGGGAATTAATGATCAAGATGCTTGGGGATTAGCTAAAAAGATAGACAAGCTTAAAGAGGTTTCAAACATCCCAATTAGCATTATTGACGGTCTTAAGGGAATAAAATTTGTCGGAGATGATGCAGCGCATAGACTAAAAGCTTGCGATAAGCAGAGTTTAAGCTCAGCAATCGATCTTTTAGAATCTCTTATGATTCATATGTATGAAGCGAAAATAGATCTTGAGCGTAAAGCTGAAATAATGATGAAAACTCATAACAAAGCTAATTCAGCGGACGCAAAAAACCCCGCCGCTAATTAGCGGCGTTGGGCATAAAGAAGGATGCAAAATGGCAATCGCTAATCACATTGAAAAGGTTCGGCAGGGTCTGAAGGAAGGTAGATTTACTTCAGAAGCGGCGGTTTCACAGGGGATACTTTTGCCAGCTTTGCATGCGATAGGGTGGCCAGTTTTTGATACATCAATCGTAATTCCAGAATTTTCGGTTGAAGGCCGACGTGTCGATTACGCATTATGCCATCCTGAAAACAGGCCATCGGTATTCATCGAGGTCAAAAAGGTGGGATTATCTGAAGGTGCAGATCGACAGTTATTCGAATATGCTTTCCATCTTGGCGTACCGATGGCGATTCTGACAGACGGCCAAGAGTGGAGTTTTTACCTTCCTGGTGAGCAAGGTCGTTACGACGAACGCAGAGTTTATAAGCTTGATCTTCTGGAACGAGATATTGCCGAAGCAAAAAGCAGACTTGACAGATATTTAAGCTACAGCAATGTCTGTTCAGGTGCCGCTCTAAAGGCCGCACGTTCAGATTATCAGAATGTGGCACGTGTCCGAATTATCGAAACGAATTTTCCTAAAGCATGGGAAGCTTTGCTCAAAGATCAGGATTCATTGTTGTTGGAGCTGCTTGCTGAAAAAGTTGAAGACCTTTGCGGGTATAAACCTGATTTAGATGTTTGCAGTCAGTTTCTGGAAATGCAAATTCAGAACAACAACCATATTGATAAATATGAAGTTGAGAGAAAACCTCCTATAAAACAGAAGAAGCCATTCACCCCAGCTACCAG
Organism: Desulfocastanea catecholica; assembly: GCF_054657295.1. NCBI lineage: Bacteria > Pseudomonadati > Thermodesulfobacteriota > Desulfobulbia > Desulfobulbales > Desulfobulbaceae > Desulfocastanea > Desulfocastanea catecholica. Next base: position 137,559 of record NZ_BAAHYZ010000013.1, on the reverse strand, counting down.
CACCATTCACACTCGAACTGTTGACCATTTTAATTTCATCTTCAAGGGACAAGATTTTCCTGCTCGTTCGGCGAGAGAGGTTATGACAAAACTTTTTCAACTGCTGCATCAAGAGGAAAGCGGATTTCTTGATAGATTTGCATCACGTAAACATGGCAAGAAAAGGCGGTATCTTGCAAGGGACAAACATGAGCTCTACCCCGGTCGACCTGATCTGGCAGAACAACACTCTGTTGAAGTTGTAGCAGGATGGTGGCTTGGGACTAATTATAGTCGGCGAAACATACAGGATATAATCGAATTGGCACTTGAAGTTGCTGGGCCACAACTTCGGAATGCAACCAAAGCAAATGTATTGTGATCACTTGCCCAACAAATCACTGCACTGGATTTTTATTTCGCTGCGCTCCGTAAAAATCCAGTGAGTTCAAACGTTAGCAACGTGTAACGATATCTCCTATAAACCTTATCATTTTACGTAGAGAGACCTCATTGACCTGATCCATGGCAGTATGTCCGCAGCACCTTTATGAAAAGATTATCTGCTATCTCATTTGGTTCTGCATTTCACCGCCCAAAAAAAGACCAGGCCCGTTGGGGGCATGTGTTCAGATAGGTGAGTCATTTGATCATGGTGGGAATTTAGGAAGCGTTGATCTAATAGATCACATATTTTCAGTAAGTTAAAAACTGAGCGGGAATTGCTGATAAATGAATGAACAGAAATTGATAGAAAAGCTGCGCTTAATCGAAGCGCTGTTCTCGGGGGCAGCCACGAAAGGTGAAGAAGTAGCCGCTGAACTTGCCAGGGAACGGATACTCGAACGACTGCGGTTTATGGAAAAGGAAGAGCCCCTGATCGAATATCGATTTACCATGGCGGACATGTGGACACGTAAAGTGTTCGTGGCTTTGCTCAGGCGCTACGGCATTAATCCATATCGCTACAGTGGGCAACGATATACCACGGTAATGGCTCGGGTATCGAAAAAGTTTGTCGACGAGACTTTGTGGCCGGAATTTAACGAGATTTCTGAAACGCTCAAAGCTTATCTCTCCGAAATTACCGACCGGGTGGTCACCCAGGTCATTCATCAGGATAGTTCCGAGGCAGAGGTTGTCAAAGAACCCGCACTGATTGGCTCCGGCAATGTTGATGCAACTGCATCTGATGCGTCGCCTATAATTGCGGCGCAGTCGGATCATACCTCAGACTCGTCAGACAAAAGGACGCAAACAATCCCGCAAGGCAGCAGACGGAAAAAAAAGAAACAAAATAGAGGGAAGAAAAAGCGTTGACTCGGCGGTACGCCTCCTTTTCACAGGAGACAGGACAATGTATCTGAAAATACTCTACGATACAATTCCCCGATGGGATTGGCCGAAAGATACGATCGGAATGTATCAAGAAATTCTTGATAATTATTCCGCTGTTCCATCCGAAAGGTTGTTGGCCGCTGAGATGACAGGTAATCTTGTGGTGTTTAACGACGCACTCGCCAAGACATTGCTTTCCATAGTGGGTAATAATGAGGAACCGATAGAGCTGCGGGCCATTGGGAACTGAAAAAGGCATGGCCCGCTATTGCCCGCTTGGCTGCCGATCCTGTTATTGATAATACAACGGTACTGGAACGGTACTGGCAATCATTGATGCCGCTGCAGAGATCGGCCTGCCTGAATCAGTTACTCTCTTGGAAAAGCTTCTCTATTCCAATGATGACGATATTGTTGATGCTGCCCACGAGGCTCTGGCAATGCTTGAAGGGGACGAATTCGATGATGTGATCGATTAGGAAAATGACCGGTGATAACATCAGTTTATTCTAACCCTCGCAACTTCAATGGCATCCTCGACAAGCTTTTGCAGCCTTTCTATTTCATCGGCCATGTCCGTCCGGTCGACTGCTTTACTTTTATCAAAAGCGGCGAGCTTTTCTTGCACCGCATTTTCTTTTTCGACGATATCTTCGATGATCTGATAAAATTTAATTTGATCATCCGGATCAGCAACCTCGGCAATGATCCTGAATTTGACAATGTCTTCATGTCGCTTTTCTATTTTTCTCTCCACCTCACTTACAAAATCCCTGGTGTCCGTCATAACGTCCTCCGTAGTAGACCCCGGCAAATAAGAAAAAAGCCGAGGATATTTTCCATACCCTCTTGCGGGGTGCTCTTGTCAATTGCTGTTTTTGTCCGCCTCCCAATCGCTGTGAAAATTGGTCCGCATCTTTGAAGCACATCCATGGCATAAACACTCCATCAGATGGAACAAAATATATGCCAAAAAACCGGTTAGATGTGGCAGCTAACAACACTCTTCCATTATATAGTTTTTACCATCAACGGCCACAAAATGAATGCCGTCCAGCTTGGGCAGCCCGGCTATCTTCCAGGCAATCATGGGATTGACAAATTCTTTATTGAGGCATTCCTTTTTTTGTCCCACATGCTTGCAAACATAGTTGAGAATTGGAAATGCATTGAATTTTTTGTAATAATTCCGCAAAAATTCAACAATTTCCATTTGATCATTATCCAATTCTTCTATGCCTTCATTTTTAGCAATCTTTCTGGCAACATCGAGGTTCCAGTCTTCCTGATTAACGAGAAAACCCTCATCATCCAGTTTGACACTTTTTCCAGCTACACTAAGATCAATCATTATCTTCCTCCTCAGTGACTTAGGAGCCGTTACGAAATAACCCGGCCATCTTCACCCATTTCGTTTCGGCTCCTTATGCCGTTCCGGGTTTACCTTTGGCCATGTCATTTTTTGACAACGGCTTAGAAATGATGTTCTTTTTTCTCTTTGTTGACGTCCATCCGAGAAAAACCATTTTTTCATTCTGAACTGCTCATCTTAATGCTCTGTTGATGATCGCATACCCTGATATTTTGCATAAAGATCGTGCAATCTGCGACGGCTGTTGCGCAGGGTGCGCGAATAATCATCGGCCATCCAGCGAGGCTCGCTGATCGAGTAGAGATCCTTGGCGATTTCATCGAGGGAAAATTCGACTGCTCGGCACCATTCTCCGGTGCAGACGTTGTCAACCTCGCGAGCAGCCTCGATATCTTCTTCAAGCTTATCCAGGCTGTCGATGAGACTTTTCATGAATATCCGATGGTTCATCTGAAAGGACTCAACCATTCTTTTTTGTGTGTTCATTCCTCTACCTCCCTATTCTAACAACAACCCCTGGCAGTCCAAGAGTTGATCCGGTTGATTTTGCACAGTGTTCTGTGCTTACAGATCAACAATAACCATTCCCAAAATAATTTCTACTTTGTGCAGCCGTCTGGATTCTTTTCAATACCCGCTTGAGGGGTACTCTTTTCAGTCCCCCCTTGCGGGGATAAGTACCTTGTGATCCCGGACATTATCCAGCTCAGACAAGCGCCTTTCTCTTTATTTCCCCAGGAAAATACTTATTATTTACAACCTTGACGGTTTATGTTTTTTTGCTAGATCGAACATCAGCTCGACAGTAAGACGACGGGATTGTTTTCCATCCTGTTAATTTTATTATATTTCAGGGTGTCTCTCAATGGACGTGACACCCTGCCACCTTGATTTATGGAGCAGTTTCATGGAATTTCAACCAAAGTGGATCGCCTGGGAAATCACCCGACGCTGTAACCTCAAATGTGTGCACTGCCGCTCTTCCTCCGAGCTGGCAGTCGCCGGCCATCCGGATTTTTCTTTGGATGAAGCAAAAGCGATCATGGATGACATCGCCACCTATGCCAGCCCGGTCCTGGTGCTCTCCGGCGGCGAACCGCTGCTGCGCGAAGACGTGTTTGATATTGCCAGGTACGGCACCGGCAAGGGGTTCCGCATGTGTCTGGCGACCAACGGCACCCTGGTGTCCGATGAAGTCTGCCGCAACATCAAGGACGCGCAGATCAAAATGGTCTCCCTCAGTCTGGACGGTGCCAAGGCCGAGACCCACGACAACTTCCGCAATCAGCGAGGGGCCTTTGACGGCACCATGAATGCCATCAAACTTTTCAAGAAATATGATATCCCTTTCCTGATCAATTCCTCCTTTACCGTGCGCAACCGGGCTGAAATTCCGGAGATCTACCGCCTCGTTAAAAGTCTCGGCGCCACCGCCTGGTACATGTTTATGATCGTGCCCACCGGCCGGGGAGAGGACATCATGGATGAGCTGATCCCGGAAGATGTCTACGACGAGATCCTCGAATGGCACTATGAGGTGGAAAAACAGGAAAACGAATTGTTGATGCGGCCTACCTGCGCCCCGCACTATTACCGTATCGTCCGTCAGAAAGACAAGGAACTGGGAGAAAAAAACAAGCGCAGAAGCCTGCAGTTTTCCACCGGGGGGTCAAAAGGCTGCCTGGCCGGGCAGCTCATCTGTCTCATTGACGTCGATGGCGAGGTGCAGCCCTGCAGCTACTTTGCCAAATCCGCCGGCAACGTCAAGAAAACGCCCTTCAAGACAATCTGGGAAGAATCGAAACTTTTCCTTCAACTTCGCGATTTTAAAGGGTATAAAGATAACTGTGGCAAGTGTGAATATGTCGGGGTATGCGGTGGCTGTCGCGCCAGGGCGTATTCCATGACCGGCGACTTCCTGGCGCAGGAACCGTTCTGCAGCTATGTTCCCCGGCAGATAGTTCTTAAAGATGCAGCAGAATAGTTTTTCATCGAAAGTTAATCGTTGTTCAACTATCACTCAACCAACGAGACCCTATGAACGATACCTTTCTCAAAGCATGCCGCGGTGAAAAAACCGACTATACCCCGATCTGGATGATGCGCCAGGCAGGGCGCTATCTGCCCGAGTACCAGAAAATCCGCGGCAACGTGACGTTTCTCGAGCTGTGTAAATCCCCGGAGCTCTGTGTTGAAGTGACCCTGCAGCCGGTTGATCTTCTCGGCATGGATGCGGCCATACTTTTCTCGGATATTCTCATTCTCATGGAAGCCATGGGCGCACCCTTGGAATTCCATGAAGGCCGTGGACCAATTTTTCATAAAACCATTCGCGATCAGGCGGCGCTGGATACACTCATTGTTCCGGACGCGGACGAAGCGACGGGCTTTGTCATGCAAACGATCAGATTATTACGCAATGAACTGAAGGTACCTCTCATCGGTTTTGCCGGCGCTCCATTTACCTGTGCGACCTACCTGATCGAGGGCGGCTCGTCCAAGGTCTTCTGGGAAACCAAGAAGATGATGTTCACCCAGCCGGTGCTATACCACCGGCTGATGGACAAAATTACCGACAGCACCATCCTCTACCTGCAGGCCCAGGCCAGAGCAGGCGCCCAGGCCCTGCAGCTCTTTGACAGCTGGGCAGGCATACTGGCGCCATGCGATTTTGCCGATTTTGCCCTGCCTTACGTGCAAAAAATAATCGCCGCCCTGAAAAAATATGATATCCCTTTGATATATTTCGCCAATAACGGTGCTACCCTGCTCGATCTTTCCGTCGACACCGGTGCCGATGTCATTGGCCTTGACTGGCGTATAAATATAGGTGACGCCATCAAGAAAGTCGGCAAAAAAGCGGTGCAGGGTAATATCGACCCCTTCGCCCTGCTGCTGCCAAAAGACGAATTGCGGCAGCGCATCGGCCGTTTACTCGAAGGGGCACAAGATGCATATGGCCATATTTTCAATCTCGGCCATGGCATTCACCAGTTCACCCCACCCGAACAGGCAAAAATTGCCGTCGATGCAGTGCATGAACTGAGCAGCAGGTAAACGCTACTAAAAAAGCAACCACAACTTATTATAATTTATGAAAATAAACATACCGTCCATCAAGGAGTGCCTCGATTTTCACGACAGGTTCGAAATGCTTGAGAATATCCGGGCGCATTCCTTTGTCGTCGCCCGGGTTGCCGAGGCCCTGGTGGACGGGCTGCACAGTTCCGGCAAAAGTCCCGGCCCGCTGCCGGATAAAGAAGAAGTTATTGTCGGGGCCCTGCTGCACGATATTGCCAAAACCCTCTGTATTAACACCGACTGCCGTCATGCCGAAATTGGTCGACAGATATGCCTCGAGCTCGGCTATCCGGAACTCAGCGAGATTGTTGCCGAACATGTCGTCCTGAAAAATTTTGCAGCGGACCTCTACGCCCGGGGAGTTTTCGGCACGAAAGAGATGGTCTTCTATGCCGACAAAAGAGTCTGTCACGACCAGGTGGTTTCCCTCGACGGCCGACTCGAATATATTCTCGAGCGATACGGTGACAATAACCCGGTCAAGGAACGGCTTATTCGTCATAATTTCAATAAAACTATTGACTTGGAAAAATTTCTTTTCAGCTTTCTCGACTTTTCGCCAACGGAACTCAGCCAACATATATCCCATGCGAAATTTTAGCAATGCAGGGACCGGTCTGCCGCAATACAATTGACCAGGTATATTCGATCTTCTTCTCTCTATCAGCTCCTTACATTTCCGTCAGGTTCCGCCAAACATCTTGACACAACCACTGTTTATCGAATACCTATACAATAGTTTATTACCTATTGATCAATTTTATTTATACTCACACCCTCCAGGGTGTCCGAGGAGCAACACAGAGGAAGAAAGACTGTGACCAACAGTCTTGACGCGGTAAGAGACAAATTCCAAAGGAGGCATGTGCGATGAGAGAATTGAAGAGAGTTGTTCCTACAGTGGTTGCAGCGTTTTGCTTGAGTGCAGGGGTTGCCATGGCCGGCACCCTCGATGATGTAAAAGCCAAAGGCTTTCTCCAGGCCGGCGTCAACGGTGATCTGTTCGGTTTTGCCAAACCCGATGAAAAAGGCGTATGGAAAGGATTGGATGTGGATACGGCCCGGGCAGTTGCGGCGGCTATCTTTGGCGATGCCGATAAGGTGAAATACACCCCCCTTACCGCCAAGACCCGATTTACCGCACTGCAGTCCGGCGAGGTTGACGTGCTCACCCGTAATGCCACCCAGACCCTCAGCCGCGACACAGACCTCGGCCTTGATTTCGTCCAGGTCAATTACTATGACGGCCAGGGATTTCTTATCCCGAAAAAACTCGGCGTTAAAAGTGCCAAAGAGCTTGACGGTGCAACGGTCTGCGTCCTCCCCGGCACCACCACCGAACAGAACGTAGCTGACTATTTCCGTTACAACAAGATGAAGATGAAACCTGTGGTCATCGAGAGTACCGCGGAACTGTCCAAGGCCTTTTTTGCCGGTCGTTGTGATTGTATGACTTCCGATGCTTCCCAGTTAGCCGGTATCCGCGCTGTTGCGCCGACTCCGAGCGACTACATGATCCTGCCCGAAATCATCTCCAAGGAACCTCTGGCCCCGGCCGTTCGTCATGGCGACAACCAGTGGAAAGACATCGTTAACTACGCCGTGCTGGCGATGATTGAAGCCGAGGAACTGGGCATCACCTCGCAAAATATCGACGAAATGATGACAAGCACCGACCCCAAGGTGCAGCGCTTCCTCGGTGTGACCCCTGGGAACGGCAAGGCTCTTGGCCTTGATGAAAAGTGGGCCTACAATATCGTCAAGCAGGTCGGCAACTACGGCGAGGTCTTCGAGAGAAATGTCGGCGTGAATACTTCCCTGATGATCGAACGCGGTTTGAACGCGCTCTGGACGAACGGCGGTTTGATGTATTCCCCTCCTTTTAAGTAACAGGCAAGCCGGGTCATTGTGTAATCGGCTGCCCGAAGACCCCATTGGGCAGCCGCATAGGTGAATATGAAGACATCAGCCCAAGAGAAAATCCCGTTTCTGCGTGATCCGGCCAAACTGGCGATCCTCTACCAGTTTCTCACCCTCGCCGGCGTCGGCCTGCTCAGCTATTATCTGGTCCATAACACCCTTGCCAATTTAGAGCGACAGTCAATCTCCACCGGCTTTGACTTTCTGACCAGGGAGGCTTCCTTTGAAATCGGCGAAACCCTCTTTCAGTATTCCGCTGCAGACTCCTATGGCCGGGCACTTACCATCGGCTTTTTCAACACCCTGCTGGTGTCCTTTATCGGCGTTATCCTCACGGTCATCCTCGGCACCCTGCTGGGTATCGCCAGACTTTCCTCAAACTGGCTGGTGGCAAGGCTTTCGGCCATCTATATCGAGGTCTTTCAGGATATTCCGATACTGCTGCAGCTCTTTTTCTGGTACGCCTTCTTTTATGAAATTCTGCCGTCACCACGTGATGCTCTCAACCCTCTTGCCGGGATCTTCCTGTGCAACAGAGGCCTGATTTTTGGCGTTCCTTTCTGGCATGAAACATATAAATACGCCTTTGCCGCCTTCCTCGTCGCCTCTGTCATGGTTTTCTTCCTGAAAAAATGGGCGGCAAGACGTCAGGCTGCAACCGGACAGATCTTTCCACTCGTCAGGGTTTCCCTGGTTCTGCTTTTCGGCTTCCCCCTCGTTACCTGGTGGCTGAACGGCGCCCCGGCGGCAATGAATGTGCCGGAACTTTCCGGATTCAACTTCAAGGGCGGGGTGACCGTCAGCCCGGAATTTACCGCCCTGCTCCTCGGTCTCGTTCTCTATACCGCCGCCTTTGTTGCCGAGGTCGTTCGGGCCGGCATCCAGTCAGTCACCAAAGGGCAGACCGAAGCAGCCTTGAGCATCGGCCTCAAACAGGGTCAGGTCCTGCAACTGGTCATCCTGCCGCAGGCACTGCGGGTTATCGTGCCGCCGCTTACCAGCCAGATGCTCAATCTGACGAAAAACAGTTCGCTGGCCGTCGCCATCGGCTACCCCGATTTTGTCTCCGTTGCCGGAACCACGATCAACCAGACCGGTCAGGCCATCGAAGGCGTCGCCATGATCATGATCGTCTATCTGGTTTTCAGCCTGTCGACATCAGCCTTTATGAACTGGTACAATAAGAAAATTGCCCTCGTGGAAAGATAGACACGCCTATGGACAAAAATCTCCACCTCAATACAGCTGAAGTGATCAGGCCACCATTGACCAATATCGGTATTATCGGCTGGATGAAGGCCAACCTGTTTAACGGCTGGTTTAATTCGACCTTAACCCTGCTGGTCGCCTATCTGCTCTGGCTGTCGGTACCGCCTCTGATTAATTGGGCGCTTATCAGCAGCAGCTGGCTGCCGTCCGGCGAACAGTGCTCAGCCGGGAAAGGCGCCTGCTGGTCGGTCGTTACCGCCAACATCCGCTTTATCCTGTTCGGCTTTTATCCCCACGATCTGCAATGGCGCCCACTGCTGGCGGTGGTGATCCTGATCGCCTTGCTTTTTTACAGTCAGAACCGCAACCATTGGCGAAAATCGCTGTTTTATGCGTGGATGCTTGGTCTCTTTACCATGGGCCTGCTGCTGAAAGGCGGTCTCTTCGGTTTTGAATCGGTGGAAAGCAATCTCTGGGGCGGCCTGCCGCTGACCCTGCTCCTGTCGGTTTTCGGTCTGACAGCCGCGTATCCGATCGGCATCATGCTCGCCCTCGGCCGACAGTCGGAAATGCCGGTCATAAAGTCATTTTGTGTCGTCTATATCGAATTGATTCGAGGCGTGCCGCTTATCAGCCTGCTGTTCATGTCCTCGGTGGTTTTCCCCCTTTTTCTGCCCGAAGGATTTATCATCAACAAAATACTGCGGGCACAGGTGGCGATCATTTTATTTACCGCTGCCTATATCGCCGAGGTGGTCCGCGGCGGGCTGCAGGGAGTCAACAAAGGGCAGTACGAGGCGGCTGATTCTCTCGGTCTCAACTACTTTCAGACCATGCGGCTGATCATATTGCCCCAGGCCCTGAAAATTGTTATCCCCCCCTCGGTGAGTATTCTCATCTCGGCGTTCAAGGATACCTCCCTGGTAGTCATCATTGCCCTTTATGATTTACTGAAAACAACACAGACCACCCTGAGCGATCCGAAATGGATGGGCTATTCGGCCGAGGCTTATATTTTTGTGGCACTGATCTACTTTGTCTGCTGCTTTTTCATGTCCAACTACAGCAGGCGGCTGGAAAGAGAACTCGATACCAGCCTGTAAAAACGTCAATCCGACCAACTGTGACCAGCAACCAGGATAAAATTCGATGAACACCAATGAAACAGAAAAAAACACTGACGATTCGCCGATCATCACCATTGAAAACATGCACAAATGGTACGGCGATTTTCACGTTCTCAAAAATATCAACCTGACCGTTAAAAAAGGGGAACGCATCGTTATCTGCGGCCCTTCGGGCTCCGGGAAATCAACCCTGATCCGGTGCATTAATCGACTTGAAGAACATCAGCGCGGAAAGATTATCGTCGACGGGATTGAATTGACCAACGATCTGAAAAATATCGAGAAGATCCGCACCGAGGTAGGCATGGTGTTTCAGCATTTCAACCTGTTCCCCCACCTGACTATCCTGGAAAACCTCACGTTGGGGCCGATCTGGGTGAGAAAGACCCCGAAAAAGGAGGCCGAGGAGATAGCCATGTACTACCTGGAGAAGGTACGCATCGCCGAACAGGCGCATAAGTTTCCAGGACAGCTTTCCGGCGGACAGCAGCAGCGGGTGGCCATCGCCCGCAGTCTGTGCATGAAACCCAATGCCATGCTCTTTGACGAGCCGACCTCCGCCCTCGATCCGGAGATGGTCAAAGAAGTACTCGATGTCATGATCAGCCTGGCCCAGGACGGCATGACCATGCTGGTCGTCAGCCACGAAATGGGTTTTGCCAAAAGTGTCGCCCACCGGGTCCTGTTTATGGATGACGGCGAAATCCTGGAAGAAAACAGTCCCGAGGAATTTTTCAATAATCCGCAGCATGAGCGAACCCAGCTCTTCTTAAGCCAGATTCTTGATTGATCGCGAAGGAACCTTCAGCTGGTTCAAATAGTGAACATGAACTTGAGACAGAGCATCAGCACCCCGGTATATATTGCGGTCATACCAAGCCCGGCCCGTATATAATCCTTCGTTTTGTACCCGCCGGGACGCATAATCAACGCGTTGACCTGATGCGTCGGAAGGATAAAGGTGTTCGATGCGGAAACCGCGACCACAAGGGCGGCAACCAGCGGATCGGTACCGACCGCAGAGGCCATGTTCATGGCCAGAGGAATCATCAGCACCACGGCCCCGACATTGGAAGCGACCAGAGAAAAAAAGGAGGTCAGCAGAGATATCACCAGCATGAGCAGCAGCGGACTGGGATCCCCAACCGCAGCGAGGACCTTGTGGGCGATATAGGCCGCCGTGCCGGTTATCTCAAAGGCCGTCCCAAGAGGAATAAGACCGGAGAGCAGGAAGACCGTGCGCCAGTCAACCGCTTCATAGGCACGGTCTGCCGGGATAATCCTGGTCAGTATCATGCCCAGCGCACCGGTGAGCAGGGCAATGGACAGTTTCACTTCAAAAACCAGGGCCAGCGTCAGGGCCATGATAAGGAAAAAAACCGCGCAACGGGTACGCTCGGGTTTGAGTTCCTCGCCCCGGATATCATCGAGCAGGGCTATGTCCATCTGATCAGTTAATAAGCGAAACTGCTTCCAGCGCCCCTGCATGAGAATGGTATCACCCTGCTGCAGCTCGGTGACGTTTATTTTCTCCATGATGATCATATCGCCACGGACAATGGCCAGGGGGTTGATCTGAAAGAGCCGGCGAAATTGCAGTTCCTCCATGGTATGCTGACTGAGGTTTGAGTGCGGGATGACGACGCCCTCAACGACCCCCGATTCATCGGGAAAGTTTTCATCGGCAAACACGTCGTGTTCCGGCTTGACAAGCCAGCCCTGCTCATCGACCAGCCGCTGGATATTTTTCTCGCTGCTCATCACCCAAAGAGAGTCCCCAGCCTCGATAACCGAATCCTTGGTGGGAGCGAATTCTTTCTGATATCCATCATTTTTGGCTATGCCGACTACGGTTATATGATATCGTGGACGAATCTCCAACTCGCCGAGGGTCTGATTGGGATAATATGCCGGCACAGCCAGTTCATAGCTCTGCCCGACTTCATCACCGTAAATTTCCTGCAGCCGCCGGTCCATACATCCATCATCGTCGAGATTACAGACACTGGCCGGGAGGATTTTCTTGCCGAAGACGGAAAAATAGATGATGGCCGCAGCAAGAAGCGCTGCCCCTATGGGGGTGACCGAAAGGAGGCCAAAAGGGGTAAACGGCTGGTTGGTGACGGCCTGGGGATTGTTCTGCCACCACGCCTCCATCAGATCGTTCAACATAATCAGCGGACTGGAACCGACAAGAGTGAGACAACCGCCGATAATCGCACAAAAGCCCATGGGCATCAGAATTCTGCTGGCGGAAAAATTCAGTTGCCGACTGATGCGCATGGTAGCCGGCATAAAGAGGGCTGCCGCACCGATGTTCTGCATAAAACTGGAAATAAAGGCCACGGTCAGGGAGATAACCGCCATGATTCTGGTTTCGCTCCGTCCGACAATTTTGATGATCTGTCCCGCCACCGCATTCATCACCCCGGTTTTGTTCAAGCCGGCACCGATAATCATCACGGCGATTATTGACACCACCGCATTCGAACTGAGACCGGCAATCGCCTGCTCCGCCGATAAAACGCCGGTCAAAGGCAACAGGACCATCATGAGCAAGCCAACGAGGTCGACACGCAACAGGTCCGAAACAAACAGAAAAATAGCCAAGCCGAGTAATCCAAAGACAATCATCATATCCTGGGTAATCACCGCTGCTTCCATATGCATTTCTCCTAAAATGTCGGATTGAATAGACGCGAGAACCAACTGCGGATAAAGTAACACCTGAAAGGGAAGAATACCTCCGTTGAAAACGAACTTCAAGGGTGTTTTACCTTTACATTAAATTCTTAACATAAAGTGCCGTCCAAGCGCAATTGAGCAAAAGCACTCTTTTTGCCTCATTCATATCTATTGCCCAGCCCTACTGAACGGTGGCGGATGCCGCCGGACCGGACCATGTCAGCCACGATAATCGGCCCTTTCTCCAGATAATGCCGAGGTCATCGGGGTTGCGGCTGCTTATGTATTCTACGGAAATAGAGGGGGACCAGGGCAAACCATTCGAACCGTTTATCAAAATGTATTGCCACGCCGCCGTCGTCATGCCGAAGTATGGTTCCAACGACGTTCTCAATCACCAGACGGCTGTGTGCGCCTTCCATAACGATTTCGATGTCACATTTGTGCCCGGCATCGGGGCAGCTATCCATTTCCATGAACAAGCCGGTTATACTGATATCACGTAAGATCCCGCTGTACTTCTTGTCCGTTTCATGCACGGTACAGAATCCCTTTGACGCAAATGGCATTCGAACCGACACTCTACGTTCATCCGACTTGTCCATATTTCAACACCTGTTTATCCGTAAAACCACCTGATTTATCAGAAAATAGACCCTATTCAAGGTGATGATGATAAACAAATCACCAGAGAAAATCGACTGTCAAATCACAATATATGACTTTTTCCTGGTATTTTTCTACTCTGCCCAACCGACCAGCCCAAATATGACAAAGATGTGCGCTAGTGAGGATGTTGTCACTGCTGCCAGAGAGTCGGTGTTTTTCTTATTTAAACGGCAAACTCGTACTTAATAGCGGGATGATGTTTATAACCAACCAGGTGGAAGTCATCCGGAGTGACCCAGGTCTCAAGATCCCGCAGCGTTTTAATATTCGGATTAATTTCCAGTTTCGGCAGGGGCAATGGCGTGCGCTTGAGCTGCACATCGCGTAACAGTTCGAGCTGATCTTCGTAGATATGGGCATTAACGATTTTATGGAAGGCCCGTGCCGGTTTGAGCCCGGTTATTTGCGCCATGATCATCAACAGCCAGCCGACCTGCACCTGATTAAAACCGTGGCCCAGTGGCAGATCGTCCGAGCGCTGGTAGGAAGTCAGGTACAGCTTCCCCCCGAGAATGCTGAAGGTATGCGTGTGCATACAGGAATTCAGGCAGGCACGGTCGCGCTCGCCCGGATTCATAAAGGTCATTATTTCACTGCGGTTATCGATCCCCTGACGCAGGTCATCGTAGAGATTCTGCAATTGATCGATGGGTTGACCTTCCGGGTTTCGCCAGTCCCTCCCCTGCGCGCCATAACAACGGCCCATGTCATCGACCCCTTTGCGGAAGGGATTAGCCAGCCACGCCGCATTGTCATTGGCATTCGCATTCCAGGTATTACAGCCGATTTTTCTAAAATCGGCCGCACTGGTATACCCTCTGAGGTAGCCGAGCATTTCGGCTATAGCCGACTTCCAGAACAGTTTTTTGGTCGTCAAGACCGGCAGCAAGCCCTCACTGAGATCATATTCCAGATCGGCATTAATGACGGTAAGGCAACGCTTGCCGGTCCGCATATTTTCAACCCACTCGCCGCTGTCGATGACACGCCGGCATAATTCCAGATATTGTTTCATGCTGGTCTCCGCAAAATGAGGGGAGACTGTTGAGCCAAGCAAGGCCCAGCCTGTCGCGCCCTTTGTCGCTGCTCGTTACACGGTTTTTGCATCAATTCCGCCATTGACCTTTTGCCTTTTTTAACAAAAAAACAAGAAAATATTTTCGAAGACACTACAGTATAGGAGGCGGCAAATCACCCCAACCGAATGAAATATTACGCATATACTGCAAGACTTCAACTCTATAAAAAGTAATGAAACAAGTATCAGTTTTTGAAGGCTCCCCACGACCAACGGAAATACCTCTGGCGGAGAAGGCCAGGCCCCAGGTACTGGCGGACATAGTCGGCCAGGATAAACTTTTGGCCTCCGGCACTGCACTGCAGCGCATGATCGAACATGACGAATTCGGCTCTTTTATCCTCTGGGGTCCGCCCGGTACCGGAAAGACAACGATAGCCAAATTTATTGAGTTGAAAACCCGCCATACCTTCTGCTCGTTCAGTGCCGTCATGAGCAAAATAGGCGACGTGAAAGCACTGATGGAACACGCACGGCAGATCCACCTCTACGAAAACCGCAACACCATCGTTTTCGTCGATGAAATTCACCGCTTCAATAAATCACAGCAGGATGCCTTTCTGCCCTATGTTGAATCGGGTGCGGTCATTCTCATTGGCGCGACGACGGAAAACCCATCGTTTGAAGTGATTTCGGCGCTACTTTCGAGATGTCACGTCTTTGTCCTCGAACCGTTGTCGGATACCGACCTCCAGACTATTCTGGCCCGGGCCCTGCCCAAAATCGCCAAGCGATTGACTATCGATGAGCATGCCCTGCAGCTGCTCGCCCAAAAAGCATGCGGCGATGCGAGAAGAGCACTGAACGATCTCCAGCTGGTCTGCCGAAATGCCGAGATCGGCGACCATATCACCCAAGAGTTCGTGGCAAAATCGATACAGAAAAAATCGCTCTTCTACGACAAGCGAGGCGAGGAACATTTCAACATCATCTCGGTCTTTCAAAAATCGATCCGCGGCAGCGACCCGCAGGCGGCACTCTACTGGCTGGCCAGGATGCTCGAGGCCGGGGAGGATCCGCTGTACATCACTCGACGACTGGTGCGAATAGCCTCGGAGGATGTCGGTCTGGCCGACCCGCAGGCTATAGTCCAGGCAATGGCGGTCAAGGACGCCGTGCATTTCCTGGGCATGCCGGAGGCAAACACCGCACTCAGCCAGTTAACCGTCTATCTCGCCACCGCCCCGAAAAGCAACGCCCTGGAAACCGCCTACAACAGTGCCAAAACTGATGCAGAACAAACAAGCCACCTCAAGGTACCCCTTTCCGTCCGCAACGCCCCGACCAGACTTATGCAGGAGCTGGGCTACCACAAAGGATATCGTTACTCCCATGACTATGAAAATCATTATAGTTATCAGCGATACTTTCCCGAAAATATGGCTGAAAAAACATACTATACCCCATCTCAATTCGGTTTTGAAAAAGAGATACAAAAAAGGCTTGAATGGTGGAACAAGCTGAAAGACCGTCAAATGAAGGAGCAGGAGACGTCCCCGAAAGAAAAATGATGATGAGTTTTTTCTACGACAAGATTACCTACATTTTTGATCCACTGCATCATTTGTGGGAACATGAAAAAATGCACCGGAAGATCTCCTACGGGCTGGTGCTCTTTTTTCTTTGCAGCATCATCAGTATTGAATTGAACCGTCGCAATCTGCTCCCCGGTTCTTTGGCGGCAATAGTTCCGAACAATCATTTCTTTGCCGTGCAGGCGGCCTTTACCGTCGTCCTCATCCTCGAGGTGATCAGTCTGGTTTTTACCATTCCCTGCTCGTTTAGCCGGTCGGTCGGCAAACAGTTTGAGATTCTCGCCCTCATTCTCATGCGCAATGCCTTCAAAGAGCTCTCTTACTTTCCTGAACCGATAACCTTCCTCGGCAATGAACAGGCTGTTTTACACATACTTTCCGATGGGTTCGGGGCATTGCTTATCTTTGCCCTCCTTGGCTACTATTATACGGTTCAGCCTCGGGCCACCGATGATAAAATGCAGCCGGCGGATCTGTACAGTTTTGTCGCCGCCAAGAAAGGTATTGCCTTGATACTATTGTCTATTTTTATCTATATGGGTATCAACAGCGCTCTTGCAACCCTAGCCGGCACGGCGCATATAGATTATCTGCACGGCTTTTATACTCTTTTGATCCTAACAGATATCCTGGTGGTGTTAATCTCGCAGTGCTACCAGCCTTCTTTTTATGCGGTTTTTCGCAACTCGGGCTTTGCCCTGTCGACGCTGATCATCCGCATCGCCCTGGCCGCCCCGCCCTTTTATAACGTCCTGCTCGGTCTTGCCGCAGCTCTATTTGCCATTCTGCTCACCCTCGTCAGCCGAAACCTTTTTCTGAAAAGAAAATAGTCCCTCGTCATGACTATTGCCAGACGCCGGGAATAACACTGCCGCAGTGCGGGCAGCAGCCATTCTGAAGGCGATTGGCGGTTACCTGAAAACCATGCCGCGAAATCACCGTCTTTTTACAGGACGGGCAGGAGGTATTTTCCCCCACCACTTCCGGTCTGTTGCCGGTATAGACATACTCCAGCCCCTGGGCAAAGCCGATTTCCCTTGCCCTGACGAGTATTGCCCCACCGGTGGGCGGGACATCCATCATTTTATGGCTTGGATAAAATCCGGTGACGTGCCACGGTATCCTGCGGTCGATGCCGACGAGAAAGGAGGCGATTTCGTTCAATTCCTGCTCACTGTCATTCATGCCGGGAATGATCAGCGTCGTCACCTCGACCCACACCCCGAGTTCCTTGAACCGGGCTATCGAATCCAGCACCGGTGCTAGTCGTGCCCCACAGACTTTTTTGTAAAAGGCATCGCTAAAGGATTTCAGATCGATATTTATTGCCGTCAAAACAGGGGCGAGTATTCGACTGGCGGCGTCGGACATGTAGCCATTGGAGACAAAGATATTTTTCAGTCCCTTGTCCGCAGCGGCAACAGCACAATCATAGGCATATTCAAAGAATATCGTCGGTTCGACGTAGGTGTAACTGATCGACTGGCAATCATTTTCGATGGCTGAGGCAACGATGGTTTTCGGATGACGATACACGCCGGAATTGGACAGATCCATATCTCGAGGTACCTGCGAAATTGAGGCATTCTGGCAATGCAGACAACGAAAATTGCAGCCAAGAGTGGAAATTGAGTAGGAAAAGCTTCCCGGCAGGACATGAAAGAGGGGTTTTTTTTCGATGGGATCGATGTGTTCCGCAACAACCCGGCCATAGACCAGGCTGACTATGGCGTCGCCTCTTCGCTCTCTTACGTGGCAAATGCCGCGCTGTCCCTCACGCAGAGCACAGGCATGGGCACAAACCGCGCACTGCAGTTTGCCGTCCTCCCTCTTAAAGTACATCGCGTCGGGAGTCAGGGTGGTGTTATCTTGGTTAGTATCAGCCATAATATCTCCAAATAAAAGTGTTCAGAAACAAACAGTTATCGAGAAGAAATAGTGCCGCTGCAACCTTTCACGCTGCATCCATAAGTTAATCATTTGTTCGTTAAATACAAAATAAACGAGGCAAATTGATTATTTCACACACTGCCATTTGCCTTGCAAAAGGAGGTAGTGCGGCCGAAAATTGCTTTTATAACTCATTGCCGGCACCGATTGAATAAGATATCCGAGATACAGATATTCAACCTCCCACTCCAGACACAGATCTATCAGCTGCATAATATTATAGGTGCCGAGACTGCGCGATGATTCGTCCGGATCAAAATAAAAGTAGACGGCATTCATCCAGTTATAACCGATATCAACAACCGCCGTGCCAATCAGGCGGCCATCTATACGGTACTGTATCTGGGCGCTGTTAACGATATTGTTCAGAAAAAAATCCCGATAATAGCCCAGGGCATTATTGTTCTCCCTCGGATAGCGCATCTGCAGGAATTTTTCGCACAGCTGCAGGGTTTCCTGATCCGGCTGCAGTGGGAGAATGGCCATCTGCACATCCTGGTTTTTTTTCAGCGCCCGTCGCTGATTTCGATTCGGTCGAAACTCGTCCGGGTGCAACCGAATGGGCATGCAGGCGGAACAATGGGGGCACTGCATATCATAGAGACAGTTGCCGTTTCGCCGGTAACCCGCCGCCAGAAAGAGCTCCATCGCCCGTTCACTGAGGGGCGCAAAAGTGGCCTGATGAAACCGTGCCACAAATGGCAGGCCATAGGGACAACCTATATCAATGGAGATGAAAAGGTGTTCCACCCGGGAGAGCAGCCTGGAAAATTCCCCTGCACATTTCTCATCGTATGTAAAAGTAACGTCTCTCATTTTTTTCCTCTGCAGGCCGGAAAAGCCTCCTATACCAAACCCTGATCGAGCATGGCGTTGACCACTTTGACAAAGCCGGCGATATTTGCTCCTGCCATATAATTGCCGGGAGTGCCATATTCGTCGGCAGCATCCAGACAGGTCTGATGGATCGACTTCATAATCTGTTTCAGGCGATCATCAACCTCTTTTTTCGGCCAGGAAAGACGCATGGAATTTTGCGCCATCTCCAGCCCGGAAACGGCAACCCCGCCGGCATTGGCCGCTTTTCCCGGCGCATAGAGCAGTTTATGGTCATGAAAGATTTCCACCGCTTCCGGGGTCGTCGGCATATTGGCCCCTTCACAGATAAGCTGTACGCCGCCGTTAGCCAGATGGACGGCGTCAACACCATTGATTTCATTTTGCGTGGCACAGGGAAAGGCACAATCAGCCCCATGTTCCCAGAGGGGATTATAGCCAAGGGAATGGTCAACCGGCACATGCACCGCTTCCGGGTATTGCTCGGCGTATTCACTGATTCGGCCTCGCCGAATATTTTTGAGCTGCTTGACATATGCCAGTTTTTCCAGGTTGATCCCCTGTTCATCAAATATATATCCGGACGAATCCGACAGGGTGAGTACCTTACCGCCAAGCTGAAGAATTTTTTCCGTTGTATGCTGGGCGACATTTCCTGACCCTGAGACGAGACAGCGTTTACTTTCTATACTTTCCCTGCGGGTCTTGAGCATTTCGGCGGCGAAATAGACGACACCATATCCGGTGGCCTCAGGACGGATCAAACTTCCCCCCCAGCCAAGACCTTTGCCGGTGAGTACGCCGGTAAATTCATTTTTGAGTTTTTTGTACATGCCGAAGAGATAGCCGATTTCGCGGGCCCCGACACCGATGTCGCCGGCCGGAACATCGGTATTCGGTCCGATATGTCTATAGAGTTCGGCCATAAAGGACTGACAGAAACGCATCATCTCGTTCTCGGATTTACCCTTTGGGTCAAAATCCGAGCCCCCCTTGCCGCCGCCCATGGCCAGCGTCGTCAGGGAATTTTTAAATACCTGCTCAAATGCCAGGAATTTGATAATCCCGAGATTCACCGATGCATGGAAGCGCAGACCGCCTTTATATGGCCCCAGGGCGCTGTTCATGCCCACCCGAAAGCCTCTGTTGACATGCACCTGGCCGTCATCATCCATCCAGGGTACGCGAAACATGATGACCCGCTCCGGCTCGGTTATCCTGTCAAGGACTGCCAGCTGCCGGTATTCGAAGTTGCGGTCGAAAACAGGCTTGACGCTGGCCAGGACCTCATGCAGAGCCTGATGAAACTCCTTCTGGTCCGGGTCCCGGTCAATAATTCGGCTGATTATGGCGTCCATAAGCATCCTCCCGTGACAATAGTGTTTTTTTTGCACACCTCTTTTCCCTGTATCATACATACCATTTTACATTGATTTTCCCTTTCGAACAGGACACTTTCAGCTTTTATACCGTCACATTTCAAGACGAAGGGGCTGTCCAGCTGCACATGGCGAACATACAGTCCCTTCTCGGCCACAGGCTGCTGCGCCAGCCACTGCCAGTCGAGAAAATCCGCTTGTTTTCCACCTTCGATCCGGTCGTTTTCATTTAAAGTCAGATAGGGGATGCCGAGGGAGGTGATGTTTTGAAAAAAATGGGTGCCCTGCGATGGCTCCGCCCTGATTTTTTTACCGCACACCTCGATAATCGCGGCTACCCCGGAAATATCCGCCCATTGCACGGGAATGCCCAGCCAGGGATCAGCCGAGCCCCATCGGCCCGGACCGATGAGCAGGAATGGTCGTTTTTCATGCTGCAGCCGGCGATTCATCGCACCGATTTCCTGTACCATCTCGCTCGTTTTTGACGCATCAAAGGTATCGGGACAGACATAGACAATATCGGCCATGTTCGAGAAAATGCCGTGGCCAAGACACTGCCTGACGGAGCAGAAGGCTTTTTTTCTCTCATTATCGCAGATATGCACCTCGGCCATTTCGCCACCGGTGACCATGAGCCTGATCTGTAAAAAATAAAAAACGGATTTCTGAATTTCCGGTGCAAGATGCAGGGCAAACTCAATCTCCACCTCCCCACCCATGCCGGCCTTGCCCGCCTGCAGCAGTTCGGCCAGGATCTGCGCCAGCGGATATCCGGGATATTTGAGCAGCTGGGCGAAGGTCATAATTTTCACCCCCGGCAGGCAGGCATCGCGAACCCTCTCCTCCTCGGCAATATATGTTGAGGCCAGCATGGTCACCGGCAGTTCGTTCTCGGCATCCTGCACGGTTCGCAACACCAGATTAGAGGTATCGCGCCGCAGACACCTGCCGGGGTTCATATCAAGAGCATAAAACTCACGCTGACTGTATTCCAGCATGTTTTCCACGGTTGCGAACTGGACCAGTTTTCTCGGCCTGGCTGGAGAAAACCAAAGCGACTTGCCACCGTCAACCACGGTCTTGCCAAGTCCCAGGGCAATATGACTGATCCCTTCCTCGGCACGCATATCCAGGACCGGATAGAAATTATGTGACTGGGCGACGCCGGATACCGCCGGATAAAAAAAGTTGCCGTAGAAATCCCCGGCCACCTGTTGAATAATTACCGCCATGGAGTCTTCACGGCCATGGCCGGTTACTTTGGAAAAGGCAATGGGTCCTTCAAACCAGGTCGAGGCATAAACCAGCTTGATGGCACTTTCCAGCTGGCCGAGTCGTTCGTCAAAGTCCGAATTATTATTAGCAAGAAAAAAGGTCGAATAGAGCCCGGCATAGGGTCTGAACTGCCCGTCTTCGAGCAGGCTCGACGAGCGAACACAGAGGGGGCTGACTGTTTTTTGCAGAAAGACGCGGAGTTCCTGACGCAGCCAGGCAGGCAAGGGCTTGTCCAGAAAAATGTCACAGACCTGATCATCGGGCAAAAATTTGGCAAAATGGAGAGTATTCTCTTCGACAAAGGCATCAAAACCATCGGCGGTAATCACACATGTTTTCGGGATGGTAACCACATGTCCGCTCAATGCGGAATTTTCGCCACAGGCGCCCTGCAGACAGGCCCAGATAAAGGCGATCCCTCTGGCCTTTCCTCCCATGGAACCATTGCCGATCTTGACAAAGTCCATCACCTCCGGGTCATAGTCTTCCGCCGAAAATTTTACCACCACGCCCCGCTGACGCAATTTTCTCAGCGAGTGCACCTTAGAGACCAGATCCGCGCGAACCTCTTCGATGTTATCGATATCGGCCAGATAATCCTTGTGCAGGGTACGGGCAAGAATTACCTCGGCTCTGGCCATGACCCAGTTGGAAAAATGGTTTCTACTGGTGTGATATCGAAGCGATTCTTCGGGAATCACCTCGAGCTGTTTCTCAAATTCGAAGAGATTGGCCGCATGACCGATGGCCGTCTGATCGGGCATGCGAAAGATAAAATCACCAAATCCGAGGTTTTTCAGGAAATAATTATGCAGCTCGTCCTTAATCAACGGAGAATTTTTATCGATAAAAACGGCGGGAATGCGCTCCGCCTCGGCACGGTTCTGCTGTTCCGTGGACATCATCAACAGCGGCAGATCCGGTATCTCACTGCGAATTGTCCTGAGAAAATCAAAGCCGGCCTGGCCATCCGTTCGACCGCCTCGGCGAAAAGTCGCATCGGAAATGACGGTAAAGACAAAGGGTTTATAGGTCTGATATAAATCCTGCGCTTCTTTATAGTTCGTCGCCATGAGAATTTTTGGCCGGGCTCTCATGCGTAACAGACGGTGCCGCTCATTGAGGCTCTCATCAAGCACCGATTGGGTCTGTCTCACCACCTCATTATAAATGAGGGGAAGAAACAATGAACGATAAAGCGGTGAATCCTCGACATAAATAATAACACGAACCATCGCCCGTCTGGTATCCGCATCGACATTCCGATGATCTTCAACATTTTTTATGATAGCCAGCAGCAGATCCGCCTGGCAGCACCAGAGAAAATTCTTATCCACCCCGTGCGAGCCAATCTTATCGGGAAAGGTTGAGCGCATATTATGGCCTAAAAGAATAACCGACAGGTCGGGTTGGATCTTTTTTATCGCCGCGCCCAGTCGATAGGCATCCATACCACCCAGGTAGGGCATGGTGATGACTATTTCGAATTTTTTCCTGCCAAGCAGCTCAAGCGCTTCAGCAGCGGAGGAGACTCGGGTAATCTTTGGCGGTTTGCTTAAATTCAGGCCGTGGTATTCATTGATCAGCCTGGTGGCGAGACTGCCGTCCTCCTCCAGGATATAGGCATCATAGAGGCTGGAGATAAGAAGAATCTCCTGGACCTTAAAGGACATGAGGTCGTGAAAAATTTTAAAATGCGGATCAAAATCGGTAATGACCTGGTCGGAGCCTGACTGCATGATCACCTCCACAAAAGTGCATGACTTCTCCTTCCTTGCTTTTCAATGTCTCTTTATGACTAAAGTATATCCGTTTTGACCAAAAGGAAAATAGAATCAACGATCCCCCCCGCCGAGGAGGTAGACGGCCGGAAACCAGCTGACCACCAGCAGAAAAAGGGGCAGCAGCAGAAGACTGAGCCGAAGGGCGGTTGTGCGAAAGGAAGCCACCGCCTGCCGCATATCCGGCAATGCGGTAAAAAGCGTCGTCAACCCCGCACTCATACCGAAAAAAGTTGCCGTAAAAAGGGCAAAATATATAACATAGCCAATAGAATAATACTCCTTTTTCAGGATATCAAAAGGACAGCGGTGAAAAGGCATGGCATAAATATACGAGGAAATGACCGCAGTAATAACCAGCAGGGATAAGGCGAAAAAGATCAACCATAACAGACTGAAAAGAATACCGAGCATTTTTTCACCGGAACAAGTCCCCTGGTCGATTCTTCTCAGTAAAACAAAGCCGCCGGCAAACAACAGTCCGGCCAAAGCGTAAAAGATTGTCATCAGCAAGAAAACCGGCATAGGCCCGACTAGATTTTTCCCGTCACCAGCCGCCCCGCCGAAAACCACGCCGCAGC
The DNA here is from genome assembly GCF_054657295.1 of Desulfocastanea catecholica. NCBI lineage: Bacteria > Pseudomonadati > Thermodesulfobacteriota > Desulfobulbia > Desulfobulbales > Desulfobulbaceae > Desulfocastanea > Desulfocastanea catecholica. The sequence goes on along the minus strand of NZ_BAAHYZ010000013.1, from coordinate 113,760 downwards.
AGGAAGTAATTATATCCGGTCGCAGATCGATCAGATACAATATCAGCAAAAGCATATCGGTGAGCAGCAGAGGCACCAGCAGCAGTACATAACCATACTTTATTCGGGTCAGGGGGAGATGTTCCGAGCTGATGTCCAGGCGATGCAGGACAATCCAGAAACCATAGAGAAAAATGCCGAAGATCTTCACCAGCAGCAGCGGGATGCCATATTCATTGGCGAGAAAGGCCCCGGTGGCGCACATCGCGCCAATAAGGATCTCCGAGTAATTATCCGCCGCCAGGACCAGCAGCAGCAGGGCCAGGATCTGCAAGACCATGCCGTACTGCATCAGCAGAGCGGACAGCCAGGTCTCGTTTTCCAGCTCGATCTGCCTGGCCGTATCGGCGTCACTGTCCCAGAATCTCAGGGTCCTGATGGCGGTTCTCACCGCCCCCCCGGCTACAAACAGTGCCGCGGCGGAGGTGACCAGCAGGGTAATCGACCAGAAATTAAGCAGCATGGTATCCGCTCATGCCTTGCCGATATTCGGCACAATCTGCCCATCTCTGACCTCAACTATTCTGGCCATGCCGGGATGCCCGCTGACAATCGGATCATGGGAACTGACGATCACCGTTCGCCCCTCCTCCTTCAGGGCAGCCAGCATATCGATGACCTCCAGCGACAGTTTGCCGTCAAGGTGGGCGGTCGGTTCGTCGGCGACGATGATCGGCGGGTCATTTATCAGGGCCCGGGCAATTGCCGCCCGTTGTAACTCCCCGCCGCTCAACTGGTTGACGGCAAATTTTTTCCGGTGGCTGATGCCGAACTTTTCAAGCAGCAGACCACCCTTTTTTTCCCGGACCCGAGGCGAGATGCCCAGGGGAATAAGGGGCAAGGTGATATTCTCCAGCACGGTCAGGTGATCAATCATAGTGTAGTTCTGAAAAACAAATCCAATCAGTTCCCGACGATACCGGGTAAGGAAATGATCAGGCAGCCGGGATATTTTCTTGCCGCCTATCGTTGCCCTGCCGCTGGTCGGCGAAAAGATGCAGCCGATAATGGACAGCAGCGTGGTCTTGCCCGATCCGCTTGGTCCCTGCACGCAGACCATCTCACCTTGTGCAACCGCCAGATGGACACTTTTCAGGGCAATGACCTGATTGCTTTGCCTCTGATTATATATTTTTGTCACCGCCTCGAGGTCAACCAGCATATCAGATCACCGAATCAGCCCGAACCGTGGCCGCCCGCCAGGCGGGAACCGCCGTGGCACAGAGATAAGGCATGACTGAAAGAGCGAAAACGAGCAGGAGATCCTCAACGACAAAGGGCGGCGCCAGAGAAAAAACCGGTCGAACTACCGACCAGCCAAGAAAAACCGGCCTGAACAGTGAGCCGTCAAAGAAAACGACATGCACCCAGGCCAGAAGATAGCCGCTCAGAAAAGCCAGCAGGGAGACGGTCAGGGACTCGCAGAATCGTAAAAAAATGATATCACTGGTCTGCCAGCCGAGGATTTTCAAAATGCCGACCTCCTTTTTTTCCTCCTGGGAAAGACCCGAGGCCTTGTCCCAGGCCAGGATGACAAAGGCGGCCAGGGCGGTGAGCAGACAGATAGTGCCCAGTCCGCTGCGCCAGTTAAAAACCACCTTGTAGGTTTTCAGAATCTGATTTCTGGTGATAATCCGACTCCCCGGTAAAATATCACTGATTTTCCGGGCCACGGTGTCAATCTCATTCGGATTGGCGACATAGACCAGCAAATCGGTGATATACCCTTGTGGAATAGCAAAAAGATCCCTGGCATCGGCCAGGGTCATGAGGATCAGATCGGCAGTGACGATGTCCATTTTTTTATCAAAGAGGCCGATTGTCTCAAAAGCTGCCTGGCTTAAATTCGGCCGGAACAAAGAAAAATGTTTTCGCTGTCCCAGCTGCAGATGCTGGCGGATAGTGTCACTGAGGACCACCTTGCCTCGTTCGGCAAGAGTGGGCAAACGCCCCTCGGACAGCCCAAGCTGCAGCCCTACCGCGGAATCGACGAACGGCGCCTGCATGCCGATGACCGTATAGTTCGCCCCATTGCTCTCATCAAAATAATATCCCCAGATCCGCTCGTCTATTTTCTCGATGCCGTAAATGGAGGCAAGGTCGCTTTCGGCGGAGGCGGCAATGGAAACCTGTCTGCCGGCGGACATCTGCTGCACGGTTATGTCCGGGGCGGTGGCAAGTATCTTTTGCGCCGCCTCGGTCAAGGCCTTGCTCACCAGCAGGAAGGAACTCAAGAAAAAAATAACCAGGGTAAAAAGACAAAAGACGCTGACATTCTTGAGCAGTTTTCGTCGCAAACCGTACAGGGCGTAGTCAAGGATATTCAGCAGGCGACCTGGAGCGTTTATCTTCATAGACTACCGCCGCGGGGGCGCCCAGAAAAAGGTGGATGGGAAATGATCAATCGCCCCCGGATGATCCATCGAGACGACGACTGCATCGCTGACTGCCACATGCCGCGTATAGCGCGCTTCGGTGGACAAGGCCAGATCGGACAGACCAAGATGAAAAACCACCCCTTGAAGCAGCAGCACATTCTCTTCCTGCGTACGTCTCTTACCTGTCGACGACTGGGCAAGCCCCCCGGCGAGTGCGGCAAGAACGAGCACGACACCAAGTAAATACATGGAAGGTCGCATATTCTCGCTTACTTTTTTGCCGGCATCGAATGCCCTTTCATCGTATGCCCTTTCCGTAACGATTCAATGATGTCCGGGGTGATCTCGGCAAAACTGTAGATCTTGCTGCCGTGGTGGTCCTTGAGGAAGCTTTCCGCCGCTGCCTGACCGGAAAAGGGGATCAGTTCATGACCCATGGGACCGTACACGTCGCTTCCGAGTACGAAAAAGGCCTTTTGCCCGTCAATCCAGTCCTGACTGTAATAGTCCCTGACGAAGACCTCTTCCACCGTAAGGCCTGCAGCGGCACCATATTGCCCGGGGGAAAAATAATAGGCCAGCATATCCTTTACCCCGTCGAAGAACTCGGCATGGCCATCGGACATATTGATCTGAGCCAGCCACTGGGGATATTTTGCCACAAACATCCCACAGACCGGGCATCGACTCTCTTTATTCAACTCTTCTCCCGCCATGGGGCCGGCGGCAATGCTCCCCTGTGCCGTACACAGCAAGAACAGAATGGTTAGCGCTGCAATAGCTTTCTTCATCTTTTCCTCCATTATCTGGTTTGCTCCTGCGGTTTTTCTTTTTAGAGATACTTTCCCAATATCTCCTGAAGTTCCGCCTCCCCCACTCCGCCAAGAATCGCCGCCAGTATCTTCTGCTCCGGATCGATAAAAATGGTCTGCGGGTAGGCGCGAATATCATAGAGATCGGCAAGTGCGGCATCTCTATCCGCGGCTACCGGGAAAACTATAGCCATTTCTTCGGCAAATTCGCGCAATTTTTCGACATTTTCATAAAAACTGCCAATATACAGGACCTGCAGCCCTTGAGCTTTATGTTCGGTATAAAACTTGATAAATGCCGGCGTATCGGCCCGGCAAAACCGGCAATTCGTCTCGAAAAAACGAAGAATGACTGGACTGCCGTGCAGATTCGACAGCACCGTTACCTTGCCGGACAAGTCCTTCACTGCAAAATCAGGGGCAGTGTCACCTAATTGCAGCGGTTTGGATTTTTTTTCCTGGACACATCCAAGCAACATGACAAGCAGCATGAGAAGAAAAAATCCCCTACCGATTTTATGCCGTCCGGCAGCGCTGATTGCTTTTTGCAGGACAGATCGACACTCTTTTATTTTCCATGTTTGCATAAGGGTCACCGGATGTGGTACATTGCATGCTACAGTGTAGGCTAGGAACCTGTCCGGGAATAAAACAGATTCGCTGCCGTACAACGTTTGCGATATATGGTCTGAAACAGTTGACAAAACAAGAGGCGCCACGGCGCCACCCTTTTTATCCGACAGGATAATTTTGTCAGCCCATAACCTCAATCTTCCAATGCCGAGAGACGGCAGTCAAACGATATGGACAGCAAAGAATTTGTCAAAGCCAGAAAAGTACTCACCAGGACCCAGAAAGAGCTGGCCAGCCTACTCGGTATCTCCCTGAAGGCTGTCTGCAGCTACGAACAGGGCTGGCGGACAATACCGAGCCACGTGGAGCGCCAGCTGATTTTTCTGCTGGCGAAAAAAAATCATTCTCTTACGAAAAACAGCAACTGCTGGGATATGCGTGACTGCCCCGAAGAGACAAAGGCTCAATGTCCCGCCTGGGAATTCAATGCCGGTGATATGTGCTGGTTTGTCAGCGGGACCATCTGTAACAATACCCCCCATACGACCTGGGACCAAAAAATGGCCATCTGCAAAGACTGCGTCGTTATGCAAAACATGAAGTAGACGGCATCCGTGCAGCATGTACACTCCATTCCCTGCAGGCACTTTCGATACCGGTCTGCGTTAATGTTCACCGTAGCGTTGCCTGTAACTCGTCCGGTGTATTAATATTTTGCCAGCCGGGGCGCAATACTGCCGGAATCACCGGATTTTCTATTTTCGGGTGAACGGCCGCAGCCCCGATGCGTAAATTTCCATTATAGAGCTCTTCCTCAAAAAGGTGCCCTGCACGAAAATCATAGCAGGCCAAAAGCGGCTCGAAAAACCTGCTCACTTCCGGCCGGGGAACCCGTCCCCAGCAACCGGCGCGACGCCCGGACAACAGCCACTGTATCGCCTCGGGTGTTATATGGGGCATATCGCAGGCAACGAACATCCACGACACCGTCGGCTGCCATCGACACGCGGCAAGAACCCCTGTCAGCGGTCCGACGACGCCGGGTATATCGGCCAGACGAACCAGATCCTGAAGTCTTTCCGGCAGCAGCCCCGCCCCCGAAACAACCAGTCCATCGACCAGAGGACGGAGGATGCCTGCTGTTCGCTCCAGCCAGGTAATGTTCTTCTCGTCTGCAATAAGATGCTTCGGCCTTCCCATTCGTGAACTTTTGCCGCCGATAAGAATACAGCCCCACACCGGGGTTTGCTGCACCAGTTGGTCCATTTTTTTGATCAACTGGTCTATAAATTTCTGCATCGCCGAGTCACCGCCACCGGCCCAGACAAGACTGTCCGGCACCGATTGCCCATCACCGCCAGGGGGGATGCCCAGGTGGATCTGGTGTGCCGGAAAATCAAGCCCACCATCGATTAACACCAGGTCATGAACTTTTACCTGTAAAATCAAGGTATACCGCGTCAAGATCGGATTATCTTCCGTGGGCAGAAAAATGCCGCTGATCGATCGTCCTGCCAGTTCAGTCAGTAATCCTGCCGTAAATTCGCGCCGTTGTCTTGTCGTTCCGCCAGAAACTTGAAACACCGGGAGATTCTGCAGGTCATTGTTCCTGTTCACCTTGCAATCCTTATTTCAAACAGATAAAGAACCTGGCCGACCAATGCCTCTCTTAAGCGAGCGACATCGGTCCGCCGCTCAAAGCAGCAACTCCGCCGTGCTTTCCGGCAGAACACCGGCCAGGCGACCCCGCTCCATGAAGACCTTGATAGCGGCCATCCCCTCTTCGCCCAGGTCTCTCGAAAACTCATTGACATAGAGCTGGATATGGCTGCGGACAATGTCCGCTTCGAGCTCCTGGCTTTTGCTCCTGATATAGGGCAGACAACCATCCGGATGGGCAAAACCATAGGCAACACTGGCCTTGATGGCCCGGTCAATGGCGGCAATCCTGTCCCGGCCGAGGCTTCTCCTGGCGGCAATGCAGCCAAGGGGTATCGGCAGGCCGGTGCTCTGTTCCCACCACCGGCCAAGATCCTGCAGACAGAACAGCCCCTGTTCGGCATAGGTAAAACGGGATTCATGGATGATGACGCCCGCATCGACTTGCCCGTCGTTAATGGCGCCGATGATGCGATCAAAGCGCATCTCCACCAGCCGCTGACAGTCCGGCAGAAACATCTGCAGCAGCATCGCGGCGGTCGTCAGTTTCCCGGGGATGGCGATGGTCATCTCGCGCAGCTGCTCCGGCGGTATCTCCGAAGCGGCAACCAGCAGCGGCCCGCAGCCTCTGCCGAGTGCGCTGCCGGCAGACAGCAGACAGTATTCATCAAGCACATGGCCCAGGGCATGAAAAGAAAGCTTGGTCACATCAAGTTTTTTGGCCATGGCCCACAGATTGAGTTTTTCCACGTCCTCCAGCACAGGTTCAGCAAAGGTAACTTCCGCCGGAGCAATCAGGCCATGGACCAGGCCATAAAAGATAAAGGTATCATTGGGACAGGGCGAAAACCCCAGGGAAAGATTTTCGTTCATGGGCAACATCGGATCAATCCTTGTATCAACTGTATCGCCGTATCGGCGGCTTTTTGGCAGGCCTCGGGTAATCGCCAGGAAGATGGCTCCCGATCCTCGACATAATTGGAGATGCAGCGCAGCTCGGCACAGGGCAGACTGAATTCACGACAGACCCGGACAACGGCTGCGCCTTCCATATTTTCACACAGGCCATTCCACCTGGCCTGCAACATTTCTCCTCTGATTTTCGTGCCGCTGATACCATTCACCGTAATGAATACCCCATGATGGCAGAGGGTGCCGAGCCGGTCAAAAACCGCGCGGCATCGCTGCAATAAGGCACCATCCAGAGTAGAGACGATCTCCCCAGTGAGGGAGCTGTCCAGATATTCCATGGCATCGCCAAGGCAGATACCCAAGTCACCGGCCACCTCCTGTTCGGCCAGGCAGATATCCAGCAGCTGCGGCTGGCGGCTCTGATCGGGCAGCAGATAGGCGCCGCCAACACCGAACTGAATAATCATGTCAATCTGTTCTTTAGTTGCACAGAGGAATCTGGTCAGCCGCAGCGTCGTTTCAACCGAACCGACCCCGGTCACCAGTGTCCGACAGAGCACTGCCGACGGGGGCAAGGCCGCAACAAAGGGGGCCATTTCTATTTCGGTTGCAGCAACTGCCAGAATCATGGTATCTACAACAGCTCCTTAAGCAAAAAAAAATTATCTTCTTCTGCCGCCTGTTCAGACATCCCGGCAGCTTGACAGCTTACGACTTTAACGCATAATTTGACTTAATGCATTGTCCACAGCGCATGGACCGTCATTTTTCTCCATTTTCCCCAGAACACGATGCAAAAAGATCTTACCCTCAGTTCCTACAACTACCACCTGCCCGAACACCTCATCGCCCAGCATCCCACAGAAAAACGCGATCTCTCGCGCCTGATGGTACTGCAGACCGGAACAACCAGGCCGAGGCATCATCGCTTTGCCGATATCGTCCGGTTTATCGGCAAGGATGATATGCTGGTGGTCAATAATACCAGGGTGTTTCCGGCAAGACTGCTGGGCACAAAAGAGACAGGCGGCAGGGCCGAGGTCTTTCTGCTTGAGTTTCCGGTCATCCAGGACAGCACCAGCGGCACGGCGGTGACCGTCGGCCTGATCAAGTCATCCAAACGACCGAAGCAAGGGTCCCGTATCACCATTAACGACATATTGTCCTGCACGGTGGAAGAGGATCTCGACGGCGGCAAGGTACGGCTGAGCCTGCATTTCGACCAGGGTCTCGGCCTGGCGGAGACCTTGCAGCGTTCCGGCCAGGTCCCTCTGCCACCATATATTTCGAGGAAGAACGGCAGCACCAGCGAAGACGTCCACCGCTACCAGACTGTCTATGCCAGCCGACCCGGCGCAGTTGCCGCCCCGACCGCCGGGCTGCATTTCACCGAGGAGTTATTGCAGGAGATCACCGAACAAGGCACCCTGTTTGGCCAGGTCACCCTGCATGTCGGTTATGGAACCTTTGCTCCGGTGCGGGAAACCGATATCACCCGCCATCAGATCCACCGGGAATATCTTCGTATCCCGCAGGAGACGGTGGATACCATAGCGCTGACAAAAAAAAGAGGAGGCAGCATCTGGGCTGTCGGGACGACCACCGTTCGAGCCCTGGAATACGGGGCGATAAAGACCGGTCAGCTGGAAGCGATCGAAGACTGGTGCGATCTGTACATCTATCCCGGTTTTCAGTTCAGGGTCATCGATAATCTAATTACCAACTTCCACCTGCCGGATTCGTCGCTGATGTTTCTGGTCTCCGCGCTGTGCGGCAGAAAAACCCTCCTCGACTGTTATAGGACTGCAGTCGAGGAAGAGTATCGTTTTTTTTCCTATGGTGACGCAATGGCCATTATTTCCCAGCCATCCCTGTAACTGACCAGGATGGAGTGAGAAATAAGGAAGCTACGCAGAGGTAGCGGCAGGACAGGCGGCACAACCGCCGGCAGCCGGGCAGGAATTTGGCGCCTTGGCGGGTTCGGCCTTTTTTGCACCATTGCCATTGGCAGTGCTCGAATAGCCGTCGGCATACCAGCCACCGCCTTTTAACTGGAAAGAGGTCATGGACATAAGTTTTTTTACCGGTCCCTGACATTCGGGACAATTACTCAGCGGTTTATCAGCAATTTTCTGCTGCACTTCAAAGACCTTGCTACACTCCTGGCATTCATACTCGTAAACTGGCATTTGTTTTTCACCTATGAGATTGCAAAATGTTAACGTTGCAAAAATTTATGCATAAACTCCTCTGCGACAATCAGGGCAGAATATAAAAAAACCGAAACTCGACTCGAACTTCGGTTGTCTGCCGCAACTGTTATCGACTGTTTTTCGATTCAGGGCAAAAATAATTCCCTGGACACCTTCTGTCAACATGTTCCATCACTTGCTTGAGGAAAAAAGACACTCCAGTCTCAGCCGATGTCTGCTTGTTGTCCAGATTGTTTTCTGGTATATATGTCTACCTGAACTGGTGTCTGTCCAATTTTGGATTTCTTCACGAACGCGCACTCCTTTATGATTGGTATTTTTGATTCAGGTGTCGGCGGAATGACCGTTGCCCGGGCTGTGGAACAGCTCCTGCCCGGCTTCCCTCTTCTCTATCTCGGTGACATTGCCCGGACTCCCTACGGCACGAAGAGTGCGCGAACCATTACGGAATATTCGGTGGAGAACACCAGATTTCTCGTGCAAAACGGGGCGAAAATTGTTGTCATAGCCTGCAACTCCGCCTCCAGCGTGGCCACGGATCGTCTCCGGCAGGAGTTCAATATCCCCATCGTCGAGGTCATCACCCCGGCCGTTGAACTGGCAATAGCCAGGAGTCGGGCGGGCAGGATCGGCGTTATCGGGACCAGAGCGACCATTCGCAGCAACATCTATGAGCAGAAGATCCGTGAACAAATGCCCGGATATAAGGTGTTTTCCAAAGCCTGCCCCCTGCTCGTCTCCCTCGTGGAAGAAGGGTGGACGGACAAACGAGAGACGAAAATGATCCTTCGTCGCTACCTGCACGACTTGAAGAATCAGCAGATCGATACTCTTGTTCTTGGCTGCACGCACTACCCCCTGCTGAAACACCTGATTCAACCGAGGATAGGCAAAAAAGTCACCTTGATCGATTCCTCGGCGGCAACTGCCCATTTTCTCAAAAATTACCTGGAAAATACTCCTGAGCTCCAGCCGACGGCCAGCCATCAGCCCAGCCGGAACAGATATTTTGTCACCGACCTGACAGAAACGGCCGAACATATTGCCGCCAGGATATTTGGCCGCCACATTGAATTGTTATCCGTTTAATCCTTTTCTCTCCTTGACTCATGCAAACACTCAGCAAAATCATGTTGGTTCTCACCTGCCTGCTCCTTCCAGTTGTTGTTTATGGTGGGAAGAGCAACATTGAATATCCGGAAGATATCGCCCAACGACTGCAGGCCCGTTACGATAAGATTACCAGCCTCACCTTCAACTTCACCCAGAACAGCAGCGGCGACATGACCGGTCGACCGCGCCAGGGTTCAGGCAGAGCCTCTTTTGTCAAGCTTGACGGCAATCGTTATATGCGCTGGGACTACGCCATCCCTGACAAACAGGTGCTGGTCAGTGACGGAAAGATTTTCTCCATGTATTTTGCCGAGCTGCAGCAGATGATCATCTCCCCGGCCGACACACTCGATACCGATCTCACCTATTCTTTTTTCACCGGCAAAGGCACCCTGAAGAATGACTTCCACATTCGCCCGGCAAACGAGGAATTCCAGGCGGAAAACAATGCCGGATTCCAGGTGATAAAACTCATCCCGAAAACAGCACAATCGCAGGTTCAGGACATTCACCTGTGGGTGACGGCCGATTCACTGATCCGGCGGATTTCTATCCGCGACCATTTCGATACGCTAACAGTTCTGAATCTCAGTGATATCGAGATCGATGGCCTGGTCGGCAAAAACCGACGAGAGCTGCTGGCCTTTTTCTCCTTTGTCCCACCGGAAGGAACTGAAATCATCAGGCAATAGCATGGCCGTCGACAACGCTCATCCTTTCAGAATTGCTCTCATTTCCATGCCCTGGTCGATTTTCAACCGGCCGTCCATCCAATTGGGGACCTTGAAAAGCTACCTGGAGCGGGAAGCCGAGTACCGGGTGGACACGTATCACCTCTATCTCCATCTGGCAAAAACCATCACCACCGAACTGTACAGCCGGATCGCCCTCTCCGGCTGGGCCGGAGAAGCTCTGTTTGCCCCGCTGCTGTTCCCTGAAAAAAGAGCCGACGCCGGAAAACTTTTCCGGCAGAGTCTGACCGGAAAAGGGAGTCCCCGTCCCGACTTTGATGCCCTGACGGCGCGTGTCGAAGCGAGCTGTGCGCAATGGCTGGCCGATATCAATTTCGATCAATATGCCCTGATCGGTTTCTCTCTTTGTTTCAGCCAATTGTTCGCATCGCTGTATCTGGCCAAAAAGATCAAAGACAAATGGAGCGATATTCCCATTGTCTTCGGCGGATCGTCATGCTCCGGCCAGATCGGCGTCTCGCTGCTGCAGCATTTTCCGACAATAGATTATCTCATCGACGGCGAAGGAGAGCAGCAGCTCCTTGCCCTCTGCCGCTTTCTTTCCGGCCGAGCCGAGAGCCTGCCGGGTAAGATTCGCACAGTGCATCCTGTTCCGGTTGCAAAAACAACCATCGGCGACAAGGCCGACAAGGCGGCAGCACCCTTGCAGCTCGGCCAGCTGCCCTATCCGGATTACACGCCCTACTTTCAGGAAATGCGTCGGCTTTTCCCGCAACAGCCGTTCATCCCCTTGCTGCCGATAGAATTTTCCCGAGGCTGCTGGTGGAACAAATGCACCTTTTGTAACCTCAATCTCCAGTGGCAAAATTATCGTTTCAAAGAAAGCGGCAGGATGCTCGAGGAAACGCTCCATCTCACTGAAAAACACCAAAGTTTACATTTCACCTTCACCGACAATGCCCTGCCGTCAAAAGAGGCCGATCGATTTTTCACGAGCCTGTTAACACAAGACCTGGATATTGATTTCTTTGCCGAGATTCGCGGTATCACCGAACCAGACAGACTGCAGCTGTATAGCCGGGCCGGCCTGAAAACCGTCCAGGTGGGTATCGAGGCGTTAAGCACCTCGCTGCTGGCAAAAATGGCCAAGGGTACCACGACCATCGACAACATCGCTGTAATGAAGATGTGCAGTGCGACAGGGATCCGCATGGAGGGCAACCTGATTACCGATTTTCCCGGTACAACGGCGGAGGAGATTGCTGAAACGCTGAGAAACCTCGATTTTGTTCGGCCCTTTCTTCCCCTGCAGGCGGCAACCTTCTTCCTCGGCTACGGTTCGCCTCTGCACACCGAAGCCGCCGGCAAGAGCAAAACCAAGGAGTTCCCCATCCAAAGGATCACCCCCCACGCGAAAAACCGCCGACTTTTTCCCGGGGACTATGTACAGTCCATGCTTATGCTCATCAACAGTTATCAAGGTGATAAAAAGCTGCAGCATCGGCAGTGGCAACTGGTAAAACGCAAGATCCGCGCCTGGCAGGATTACCATAAGCAGCGAACTGCAGGCGGGCAGCATCCTCTGCATTACCGCGATGGCGGTACATTTCTCATCATCCGCCAGGAACAGCCGGCAGATGTCCCGCTCCTGCACCGGCTGCGCGGCACCTCGAGAAAAATCTATCTCGCCTGTGCGCGTCCTGAGAAAATAGACACCCTGTTGCGGGCCTTTCCCCAGGTCACCGACCAGGGCCTGCGAAAATTTATCGACGAAATGTGCACCAAGCGTCTTATGTTTCAGGAAAATGACCGCGTTCTGGCACTGGCCGTGCATAACACCAGTGGTGGCGATTGTCCATGACCTGTCTTCTTTGCTATGGTAAACTGGTAGAACACTTTAATCATAGGAGCTTGTCAGAGAATAGGCATTTTTTCTCAGATCAAGGCATTTCAGAAAAATAAGCACAGCCATATACATAATATTGCGAGCATTATTTTTATGAAATAACGCGGAGCTGGGGAAAAAGGGCATTCTCGGATAGGCTCCCAGGGAAGGTATTGACCTTACCATAACTTATAAACCGTAGTTCTTTTTTCTTTTTTTCTTAATGGGTAGACATGACAGAAACAGACAACGAAAGCTTTGAGGAACTATTCAAAGCTGAAAAAACCAGAAAGATCAAACACCTGACCCCAGGACAAAAAATAAAAGCCACCATCGTCGGCATAAACGAGGAGACCGCCTTTCTCGATGTCGGCGGCAAAAGCGAGGGGGTAATCAACAGCTCCGAGCTCAGGGATAAAGAAGGTAATTTCAGCTATCAGATAGGTGATGAGCTCGATGTATATTTTCTGCAGGCGAAATCGGCCGAACAGCTTTTCACCACCTCCATCGGCTCTGGCTCGTCCAATGCCCACCTGGAAGAAGCCTTTCGCAGCGGCATTCCGGTGGAAGGGTTTGTCAAAGCGGAGATCAAAGGCGGCTTTGAGGTCACCCTTGGCGGCAATGTCCGTGGTTTTTGCCCCTTTTCCCAGATGGGACTTCGCCGGGTCGAGGATGCCGCCAAGGAGTATCTGGAGACCCATATGAAATTTATGATTACCCGCTTTGAGGAAAACGGCCGCAATATCGTCCTCTCGGCCAGGGCGATCCAGGAAGCCGAACGGGCGGAAATGCGCGAAAAATTACAGGAAACCCTGGAGGAAGGGCAAACCATCGAGGGTGTCGTCAGCTCGATCAGGGATTTCGGTGCCTTTGTCGATATCGGCGGCGTCGATGGCCTCATCCCGATTTCAGAAATCGGCTGGAGCCGGGTGGAAAAAGTAGAGGATTATTTCACCGTCGGCCAGAAAGTCCAGGCGGTCATCAAAAAACTGGACTGGGACAAAGATAGAATCTCTCTCAGTTTCAAAGAGACCCAGGCCGATCCATGGAACGAAGTAACCGCTGCCTTCCAGATAGGATCAACCCATACAGGCACCGTGGCGCGACTGGCCCAGTTCGGCGCCTTTGTCACCCTGGCTCCAGGCGTTGACGGCCTGATCCATATCTCAAAACTGGGCAGCGGACGACGGATCAATCACCCCCGTGAGGTGTTGGAAGAAGGGCAGAATATCGACGTGACCATCGAAGCGATAGATCTAGCCGAAAAAAGGATCAGCCTGGTACCCGCCGACTATGTATCGGCCGAGGCGGAGCAGGACAAGGAACGATCTGAATACAAATCGTTTGTTACCAAGGAAAAAAAGCAGCAGCCAAAAAGCGAAATGGGCAGTCTCGGCGCCCTGCTCAAAGCAAAAATGTCCGAAAAAAAGAAATAGTCTTCTCTCGTCAACAACCATGCATCCGCCGACCAGGAACAGGCTCCTGCCGGTGCCGCCGATTATATCGGTGGCGCCGGCTCTCCTCGAGACGCCATTACTTGATGCTTCTTATCATGTCCACCAATCAACACTACTGCCGCAAGAGAAAGGATTAAAACGGCAGATCCGGTAACAATGTAGGCGTCACCAATTCCCCAGGCGTCCATACTCAGGCCCGCCAGAACCGCACCGGTAAAAACACCGGCACTCATGGCAAAGCTGAATATGCCCATCATCGTTCCATGGCCGTAATGTGCTTTCGCCTCCATTGAGGCATAGGCGCCGAGCACAGCCCAGATGGCCGCCTCCGACATGCCCATAATGATGTAGGCAATGGCCATAACGGTAAAACTGTCAATGAGCGGAATAGCCAGAATGACCATGCCAAGAACAATGCTGCTCACCAGGAGAATCAGCAATTTGTTATGTTTGTCGACAATTTTGCCGAAAGGGATCTGCAGCAAGGCATTGACCAGGGTCCTGCAGGCAATAATCATCCCGACCTTAAGACCATTGCTCCCCGGCCATTGCGAGACGAGCAGGGGCAGAAAGGCCATGCTCGGCACCATAATGATCATGGTTGTATAGCGGGACAGGAGAATGCCGCAGGTTTTATTGTTTGCCAGCATCCTGCCGATACTGGACAGTAATGGTCTGGCAATGTCCCGCTTTGCAGCAATCTGGCCCGGCATATATAAAATGACCAGAATAAAGGCCAGAAAGCTTAAGCCGGCCATGGTATAGAAAACCGAAGGCAGACCCCAGTTATCGGAGAGCAGGCCACCAATGACCGGTCCGCAACCAATGCCGCAAAAAATAGCAATATTCAGATAGCTCATATAGCGCCCCTCCTCGCCCACCGGAGAGAGAAAACTCATATAGGCCATTGCAATTGGCACGATCATCGCCGAGCCGATGCCGTGAAAGGCCCGAATAATGATCAGATCGGGCACTCCGGTCGCATGCGGAATAAGTAATCCAACGAGGCCGTAGACAAAAAGTCCGGTTATGAGAAAGCCTTTTCTCCCCCACCTGTCAGAAAAATTACCGACCACCGGCTGCAGCAGGCCCCGAGTAATGGAAAAGGCAGCAATGATCATGCCGAGAGCGACGCCGCCAGCACCCAGTTCTCTGGCAAAAATCGGCATCACCGGGACAATGATGCCGATGCCGAGCAGAGCGATGAAAACGGAAAGCAGTAAGGTGATGAGGGTATTATTTTTCATTTCCAGTGACTGGACTGCTCCGTCGATCCTGCGGCACCCAGTGGCAGACGAGCAGTCCAGGCCGGAAAATGGCGGCAAAATGCCTGGTAGAGCGAAAACAACTAGGCATGATTGAGCAACTTCAACTGTAGAGGATGAGGATCAAGATAATGCTGGTTGGCCAGATATTCCTGTTTGAATTTTTTCGCAAAAAACCGCATCAGCGTCAGGGGAACAATCAGCGGTATCATTCCCTGATGGTATTGATCAAGTATCTCCAACACTTCCTCCTTCTCAAAAGGCGAGAGATCGTTCTTGAAATAGCCAAAAACATGGCTCAAAACATTGCTGTGTTTTTTGATGGTGCTCTTTTTTTTCAACGCACTCATCAATAACTCTTCGTAGCGATCAAACAGTTCATTTATGGTCAGGTCCTTGGCCTTTGCGACCAGTCGCCCCATTTCCCGGTAATCTTTTTCACTATGCGAGAGAAGCAGCAGTTTGTGCGTCGTGTGAAAATCAACCAGACCACCCCGCCTTTTTGCGCTCGCCACCAATTCTCGCCATCTTCTATGGACAAAAATCCGCTGAATAAAATTTTCCCTTAATATCGGATCGTTGAGCCGGCCGTCTTCTTCCGCCGGCAGAAAGGGGAACTGCGCCATAAAAGCCCTGGCAAAAATACCGACGCCATTATTACTCGGCATGCCCGTATCGGAGTAGACCTTGACCCGTTCCATGCCGCTGCTGGGGGACATCCGCTTGAAGACAAAGCCATCAAGATTTTCCTTGGCCAGCGCCTTTATCCGCTCAGCTGCCCAGCTTTTCATCTGTTCGGTATAATCTATGCCGCTCTTTCTCGTCACCAGGCGGGGGTCGGCCGGATCACCGACGAGCCGCATCGCTTCACGCGGTATGGAGAGCCCGCACTCCACTTCGGGACAGACCGGCACATAATCGACATATTGCCCCAGAGTATCGGTCAGGAATCTATCGTGTTGGTGGCCACCGTCATATCTGACGTTGTTGCCGAGCAGACAGGAACTGACCCCTAATCTGATTTTACCATCCATGTCCTCTCCTTTTCTGTATATGCTCTTGTAAAATTCCAATGTAACGGCAAAGATACTTGACATCTGTTCAAAGCTCAGCGATATTGCCTGTGCAAAGAGTAATCTGTAAGGCTTGCGCTTCCTTGTTTTCCATTCAATCCGTTCCAGCCTGTCCGGCCGGCAACATGAATGAATCTAAACCATGATTCGAGTTAATAACAATAGAAATTGCTCTCTGTGTATTCCATTGCTCTTCCTATTGGTATTTTCTTTTATAGCATACACTTATATTGCCCGAGTCGCCAAGCTTGACCAAAAATATTTTGCCACCCACGCTGCCATCCTTGCCGACAACATCTGGGCCCTGAATCAAACTGGGGCGGATGCCTACCTGCAGCTCGCCGTCAAGGCCGACCATTACAAATCCCTTGCCGTTGCCATTCCCGGCGACAGCTCGTATATCTCGGTCGCCAGTGCCCCTTTAACCGGCCTGTCATTCTATCTCTACAAGATGAAACTCATCGGGGTAAAAAAACTTTCTCAGCAAATTACCCACGACGGACAGATCATCGGCTTGCTGACTGGAGAAAAATATGTCCGGGTTATCTTTCCGCTGGTGAATATTCTTGTTTTTCTTCTTCTCATCACCCTGTCGGTAATTTTCATTATCCATCTTTTTCGCAACAGGAAATTTCTTGAGCAAGAGGTCCTGGAAAGGACACGCAACCTGCTGGAGAGTGAACGACGCTTCCATGACCTCGTCAATCTCCTGCCGGAAATGGTGGTCGAGACAGATCTGACCGGAAATATTACTTACGCCAACCAGGTGGCAAAAAGCCATCTCCAACCGTCTGAACAAAATATCGCCGGCAATTTTTTCCAGCTCATCGCAGAAGAACAACGTGAAGAGGCAAAAAGAAATTTCCAGGAATCTCTTCAAGGAAAACGATCGGAACTCATTGAGTTTACCGCCAGAGATAACAAATATAATACCACTTTCCCTATACTTATTCGTTCCGGACCGATCAAAAAGAATGGCTGTGTTTGTGGTGCCCGGATGATTGTCATCGATATTACCGAGCAACGTTTGCTGGAGAAACAACTGAACCGGGATCAGAAGATGAAAGCTATCGGCCTGATGGCCGGCGGGGTAGCCCATGACCTGAACAATATCCTGTCCGGCATCATCAGCTATCCGGAACTTCTTCTCCTTGACCTTGACCAGGAGAGCGGCCTGCGTCGACCCCTCGAAGCCATTCGCCGGTCAGGTCTCGATGCCTCGGAGGTCGTCTCCGACCTGCTGACCGTTGCCAGAGGGGTCGCTGCCAATAAAGAAGTCATCGCCCCAAACGAATTCATAGAAAACTATCTCAAGTCTACGGATTTCCTGCAACTTAAGACGAGATATCCGCTAATCAATTTTACAACATCTCTTGATCCGGAGCTACGGAATATCTCCTGTTCGCCGATCCATATCCGCAAATGTCTGATGAATCTCATCACCAACGGCGCGGAAGCCATTCATGGTAAAGGGAATATCTCGATAGTCTCCAGCAACGAGGAACGAGATTTTTCCCCAGCCAGAAACCAGCCGCCTATAGACAAACGAAACTATAGCAAAATAGCCATCCACGATGATGGCTCGGGGATTGCCGCAGGCGACCTGGATCATATTTTTGAACCGTTTTACACGAAAAAGGTCATGGGCCGAAGCGGTACCGGGCTTGGCCTTGCCGTTGTCTGGAATACCATGCGCGACCATGGCGGCATGGTCAATGTCAGCAGCAGCACGCAGGGGACGACGTTTGAACTATATTTTCCCAGTGTCGAGACGGCAACAACGCCACGCCCTCTATCAAGAGACTGGCGCAGCTATAAAGGCCGGGGACAGACAATTCTGGTTGTGGACGACGAACCGGGTCAACGGGAGATTGCCGCCCAACTGCTGACATCCCTGGAGTACGCCGTGCACACTGTCCCCTCCGGGGAGGAGGCGGTACACTATGCCCGGAAATATACTACTGACCTGATGGTCCTTGATATGATTATGCAACCGGGACAAAATGGGCGACAGACATTCGAGCAGATCCTGAAAATTAACCCACGACAAAAAGCAATTATCGCCAGTGGTTTTGCCGAAGACGCCGACGTCCAGGCCACGCTGGCGATGGGTGCCATGGCATTTGTGCCGAAACCGTACACACTCGACCAGATCGGTTCGACCATCTATAACATTTTCCAGCAGTAAGACAGTATTTAAAGCAACATAGTCCATCAGCCCCGGAGGCTTGCACATGCTGCAGACACAACATTTACGGCCTCTCTTTTTTTTCTTTTGTGTCACTTTTCTCATGCCGGCAGGGGCATGGACAAAAGACTCCATCAGCTGGATGGAATCGGCGACACCGCCATTTTTCATTCATGAGGGAGTCTTTAAAGGACAGGGATACGTAGAAGTCATCAACAACATTCTGATCGAAAATTTGCCGGAATATAGTCACACACGAACAATAGCAAATCTCACCAGACATTATCAACAGTGGAAACAAGGGGAAAAAGCCTGTGCCCCTTCCATGTATAAAACTGACGAGCGGAAAAAAATTGTTTATTTTTCAATCCCCAGTACCTTCTCTCTGCCCATTGAGCTTATAATTGATAAGAAAAACTTTTGGGCGTTTGGCGGATCAAAAACAGTCAGCCTTGCAAGCATCCTGCAAAGCAATAAATATGTCATTGGCAGAATACGAAATCGATCATTCGGGCCAGAATTTGATAACACCTTAGACAACTACGACAATGACAAAAATGTGTTCGTCTACGACGGGCCTGACCAGTTACGTGGTCTATTTAAGATGCTTATAGCTGGAAGAATTGACGCACTGCCAGGATCGCCGGAGGAAGCCATGCACATTGCTGAAACAATGGGTATAAGGGATCAGATTACGACTTTGAGTATTGAGGAAAATCAAGGCGACCCCGAAGCCTACCTTGGTTATGTGACCTGTACCAAAAATGAATGGGGTAAAAAAGCAATCGACAACATTAATCAAATCATTTTAGAACAACGCGGTACAGAAAGATACAGAGCGGCCTATGAAAGATGGCTCGATCCAAGCAGTATCGAGGGATACCGGAAACTCTACAAAGAGGTCTTTCTGACCATCACGGATTAAATGATTACGCCAGAGAAAGCAGGTATGACCTGAGGTTTTTTGCCGTATGGGTCAGCTCGAGTTTCTGGCGCAGACGCTTGCGATGAAAATCGACCCCACTCGTCGACAGATGCAGGACATCGGCTATCTCCTTGGTCGATTTGCCGCTTCGCACCATATTGGCTACTTCAATTTCCTGGGGGGTGAGCGACAGATTCAAGGCGGCGAGACTGTGGAGAAACGGTGAAATGATGTCCTTGAGATTTGCCTCGACAATCTCCAGCAGGGTCCGCTGCTTTTCGGTCAGGTTCCCCTGCAGCAGTTTCTCCAGATAAGGGAGCACCAGGCGATCGACGTTGGCATATATCGTCTCTTCGATGCGGGTTCTATCTTCTTCCCGCTGGCGCAGCAGAACCCGCAGGGCGATATTGGTCTCTTCAAGTCTTTCCCTTTCTCGCCTCAGCTCGGCCTCTTTGGCCTGCAGTGCCTCCTGTACCTCCATGATCGGGGTAATATTTTCATGGGTGACGATAACCCGGTGCACATTCTCATCACGATAGGGCACCACCCGCACGGCATACCACCTTTTTTGGTCCGGAGAATGGCAGGGGTACTGCGTCAAGAATTCATCCAGCTCACCGGCGAGAACTTTTTGAATTCCCTGCGCAACCCGGTCGGCATCATCGTCCTGATGGAGACGAGCGCTTTCACAGATTGCCAGATAGTTGGCGCCGATGCTGTCAAAGGAATCAGGCATACCATTTTGCCGACCGTATTCCTGCCAGGAGCGATTGGTTTCCATGATGAACCCCTGTTCATCCAAAATTGCCACATGGGCGGACATGGAATCGATAACCACCCTATACAGATCCTGCCCCTGCATGGTACGCCTCCTTGCATTGATAATTTGTGCTCCTGTTACAGTAGTGTTGTATTATTGATTATCACCGCCTGTGTCAAGACGAATCAAGGCTCAGCGAGGAGCGCCGGTCTACCTGGCTATCGACTCCCCCACATTTCATGGAGATACCTCACGTCGCTTGCCGGAAGGTGCAGAGACTTGACATCCTCCAATGGGAATGCCATATTTCCCCCAAACTCCATCACCTTTAAGTCGAGATCAACCAAGGTGTTTTTTACAGCAGGCGGTGACCCATGCATATAATTCTCAATTCCCCCCTCGACATGCATCTTCACCTTCGTGAAGGCGACATGCTGCAGGCGGTTGCGCCCTTGACCACCGCCTCCTTTGCCGGGGCGGTGATCATGCCCAATCTCGTCTCCCCTGTCGATTCCCCGGCAAAGATGCGACGTTATAAGGAGCAGATTCAAGCTGCCGGCAATTCACCTTCTTTTGCCGCCTACATGACCCTCTTTTTCAAAAATTACACCAGGGCCGAACTGGCGTCGGTTAGCAAGGAAATTATCGGCATCAAACTCTATCCGGCGGGAATAACCACCCGGAGCGAAAGCGGCGTCAGCGATTTCGGCAGCATAGACGAGACCCTCGCCCTGATGGAGGAGATGCAGATTCCGCTGCTGGTGCATGGCGAATCAGGCGGTTTTGTCCTCGACCGTGAAAAAGAGTTTCTCAAGGTGTATCAACGGCTGGCCGAGGCTTTTCCAAAGCTGCATATCGTCATGGAACATATTACCACCGCCGAAGCAGTCGATTTTATTGACTGTTATCCAAACGTTTCGGCCACCGTCACCCTCCACCACCTGCTGATCACCCTCGACGATGTTATCGGCGGCCTGATGCAGCCCGATCTCTTCTGCAAACCCATCGCCAAAAGACCTGAAGATCGCCGGCAGCTGCTGGACGCGGTCCTCTCCGGCCACCAGCGGATCATGTTCGGCTCGGATTCGGCGCCTCATCCCAGGCATAAAAAAGAGTGCTGCGGCTGTGCAGCCGGGATCTTTTCCGCTCCCGTTGCCTTGCCGATGCTCGCCGAACTCTTTGAAGATGCCGGCCGCCTCGACCTGCTGCAAAATTTTGTCAGTGATATCGCCTGCAACCGCTACGGCCTGCAGCCGCCGGCAAAGCAGGTCATTCTCGAGAAAAAGCCATGGCAGGTGCCGAACCTCTACGGTAAGGTGAAACCATTCGGGGCTGGCCAAACCCTGCGCTGGTCGATTGCCGCATGACAGGAAGGAGCTTGAAAAAGCCGCAGTGAGGGTCAACTTTACCTACTTTATCGATTGAGGGGCTTTGGGAATTACTGGCCGGAGACGTCTTTCTGCTTCTCCCCAGGCGGCGTAACCAGGACATTGGTGTTGACATCCAGATCCTTTTCCGCCTGTTCCATGAGCTGCATCGCCGGACCTGCTTTTCTGCCCGAGGTGTCGTTTGCTTTCCGGGGATACTCGGCAGACTGCTTAGTTTGTGATGCGGCACACCCGCCGAGCAGGATACAAAATATCAGTAATACAATGGCCTGTTTCCTCATGCAAGTGCCTCTTTTTATTGATCATGGCGCATCCCGACTATTTACTCTGGGCCACGACAATTTTTGACAGGGGATTGGAGGTAATGATGACATAGATGGCTGCCGGCTCTTCGTCTTTAACCGCTTCTTTTTTTTCATCATTCTCCGCCTCGGAACCCTGAAAGACCGGCACACTGCTGGAAAATTTAACTGTCGCCAGCACCTCCTTGCCGCCACTCTGCCTGGCCTGGTCAAAAAGTTCTTCAGAGATCCGGCCATCCTTATCAAAGGCCCAGTATATCAGTTTGTCATGGGCCATGGTGGTGGGTTCCTTGAACTGCATCATCAAATCCCCGACCATTTTTTTCACCTCTTCTCTAGTAGCTGCACCATTTTCCTTGTAGATGCCAATGATCCTATCGGTAGCAGTCTGGACCACGACAAACACCTCGCCATCCTGGAACTTATAGGTGCCTTCGAGGGCATTGGCGACCGGTTTTTCCCGGGCAACGGCCTTTTGCTCGTGCGTCAGGACCTGGCCAAGGACATAGCCGCCAAGGCCAAGCTGCAAGGCGGCCACTTCTCCACCAATGCGGACCATCGCCGCAGCACTGTCTTCGGCCGCTAGTTTGGCGGCAGGAGTAATGGCGAGCAATAATGCACAGAACAACATATACATATTTTTCATATCTCAATTTCATCCTGGATGAGAAAACACCCCGACACATGGGTGTATCGGGGTGCGTGTTACGTACAGCTTCCTTGGCCGAAAATTACCTACCTACTGCTTATAGCGCTCTTTCTGCTCCGCTTTGATGGCCTTCATGACATCGGCATCAAAACCTTCTTTATACCAGAGGTGCTCCGGCCTGGCGAGGACTTCCCCCACCACCTTTTCGTACTTCTCGGTCATGTTGTTTTTTTCAGCCAGATGCATAAGCTCCGGCAAGAACTTGAAGTAGAAATTATGCGCGACATCATACATACCGTGCCAATGGGTATAATCCGGTCCCATCATGGCCGCACCGTGGCGGGCGCGACGCCCCTCATGGTGCCACAGCTCCCACCAGAGCCAGCCGAGTTCGGTGTGGAAGTCGGAGCCGGCTATCAGGCCATCGGCCATGGCCATCTCGTACAGATTACCAGCCGGTTTGGCGAATTTCTCGTTGTAGGTAACGACAAGGGCGTCAAACTGGGTATAAAAGGAGTCAACCTTTTGCTTGCCATGACACTGTTTACAGACACCCTTCATGTTATCCCGGCGACCCTCCCAGCTCACCACCTGAACGGCTTCCTTTTCAACCGGAACATTTTTCCATTTCCCGTCAACCTGCTTGAATTCTTGATACTTGATCTCGGAGCCTGCCTGCGGCGGAATATCACCGGGGATATCCTTCTCGGTGCCGTCGGCAAAGATGGCTCTGTTCAGTCTTGCAGAAACTTTAGGACGCAGCGTCCAGGAAATTCTATCACCGACATTATGGGTATTCTGACTGACCGAACCGTCCGGTTTCTGATAAGAACCCAGATGGCAGGAAGCACAGGTCGGGGCATAGTAATAGTCTTTCCCCAGGACCCAGGAACCAGATTTCATGATATTCATGCCGTTCATGCCATGCTCACGGGAGGCCGAGTAATAGGCAATGCCGTGCTTGGATTCGTTATAGATCTCCATCTGCGGATGATCCGGGCCGAGATGGCACTTGCCGCAGTTCTCCGGTTGACGAGCGGTGGAAGCACGGAAACTGTGCTTGCCGTGACAGGCATTACAGGTTCCGGCATAACCATCCAGATTCAAGCGACCCACTCCCGAATTCGGATAGGTGGTCGGATCAAACATTACCGCACCGGCTTCGTTTTTCAGCGTTGCGCCATCGGCGCCGGTCTGCACGGCAAGAATGGAACCGTGGCACTGCCAGCAGCCGTTTACCGCATCGGCTTTGTCTTCCATCGAACAAACAATTTCACCGAGCACATTGTCCAGGGAAGCCATGATTCGACCGGCAGCGGCATGATGCGAGTTCTGCTGTTCTTTCATTTCCCGTTCATGACAGAAACCACAGTCCTTCGGCGTCTGGATTGTCTTGATGAATTCCCCCTCGTGCATGTAGCCGGTTATGTCGCCTTCCTCCGCTGCGTGACAGTTATAACAGGAGATTGAGCCATCTCTTGCCGCGGCATGGGGAGAATTTTTCCATTGCTGTACTAAGGAATTGTTCTCTTTGAGATGGCAGTTGACACATTTCACGTTGGCCTGCATGTTCTTCTCGTTCATCGCATCCATCGAAGCCTTGGTCGTGGCAAAGGCAGGGATTGCAACAAACAGTCCCAAAATTGCCAGAAAAAGCACTGTACTCCACCGTTGCATATTCATCTCCTCCATATAAAATTAAATTTCTCATTTGCCGAAAACACCGACCCCCAAACCTGTACCTACGCCCCTTTGTCCACCCTCCTTTTCTGGGATTCATCTTCATAGCTGCTTAGGAGCCGTCACGAAATAACCCGGCCATTTATATCCATTTCGTTACGGATCCTTATGGCGTTCCGAGCATTCTTCCGAGCATGTTATTTTTTTGACAACGCCTCAGCGTGCAAACACTAAATTGGTGAATCAATTAATCAATTGCCCGATGCATCGGCAACCTCTTCACTCACCCAGAACGGGAAAATTTTCCCGAGAATAAACAGGATCACCAGCGGGGCAATCACGATGCAGAGAGCGGCGAGAATACCTTCCCTGCCGAGCCACTCGGGGATGAACTCCACCTGGCCTCTGGTACTGTTGGACATCAATTGTCCTCCGATGACCACGTTCCAGCGCATGAGCAAAACCTGGGCAAGTATCATCAAAGACGCTATTGGTGCAAAAAACAGAATGACCTGGTCCTTGAATTTAAACAGACAGAGTGCCCCGAGCAGGAAAAAGGGGATGACCGAAAAAATCTTCACCTGGTACAGCCAATACGTGTTGTACAGTGGTCCCCAAAGCAGGTTTTCCAGGACATGCCAGTGATGTGTACTCATATAAAAATGGCTGAACACCTCAAGCATCTCAAAGACAAAATCAAGAATAAAAAAACCCCAGAGAAATTTGAGCGAGGTGCGGATACAGTCAACATCGATGTGTTTTCCGGTAAATTTTTTAATAAGAATATAGAAAAAAATAATCCCGGCTATGCCCGAGACGCAGGCGGACAGCAGAAAGATCACCGGCATGAGCGGCGTGGCCCAGAGCGGATTGGCCTTGATTCCACCAAAGATAAAGCCAACATAGCCGTGGAGAATGCAGGCCATGGGGATGCCGATGGCGGCTAAAAAGTTGATGATTTTATGATCGAGCTGCAGCGCTTTCTCGGACAGATTATCGTTGTAAAAGGCGAGAAAGCGATACAGCTGCTGTTTCCAGCCGGAGGAATTTTTCCACAGACCGACCATCGTCGGCCGATAGATAAACAGTATTTCATGCAGCAGCAGGATAAAATAGGCGGAGTAGATATAGCCGAAACCCGCCATGGCCGAGGTGGGATTCGGCGTCAGCAGCATACTGAAGGAGCGCTCCGGATGGCCGAGATGCAGCAAAAGCGGCCAGGTGGCGCAGGCCAGAAAGGCCAGGGCAAAGACCAGGGAAAATCGGGAGATAGGTCTGAGCTGTTTTATACCAAAGACGTGATAGAGCGACGAGACGATAAAGGCGCCGGCCACTATCCCGGTAATATACGGATACAACACAATCATCAGGCTCCAGTGCACGTGGAAATCGTTGGGAAAGACATAGTTGCTCAAGGCCGAAATTGTATCACCATGCTGTGTGACAGCGCTCATTAGACCACCTCCCTTCGCAGCCCGACATAATGCAGGGCCGGTTTATTCCCCATATCAGGCTTCAATACGGAAATAACATGCGGTTCATGGAGAATTTTCCAGATCTCGGAATTTTTATCGGCGAGATCACCGAACTTGCGGGCATGAACCGGACAGACTTCAACACAGGCGGGCAGCAGCCCCTTGCGCACCCGATGGTAACACCAGGTACATTTTTCCGCGGTTCTGGTAATGGGATTCATAAAACGCACGGAATAGGGACAGGCCTGGATACAATACGAGCAGCCAACACAGCGGGTTTTATCGATCAGGATAAAGCCATCCTCGGTTTTATAGGTCGCGCCGACCGGACACACCTGTACACAGGACGGCTTTTCACACATATTGCACAGCTTGGGCACAAAGAAGGTATCCCGGGTTGGATGGGGCAAACCTTCTCGCTTTGTGGTGTATCCACCGAGGCCGCCGTCGGGGGAATCGACATAGACATTGTCCTGGTCATCGATGATGTAGCGCTCGACCCAGGTTCGATAGTAGCCGTCGGGCACATTATATTCCGCCTTGTCGGCAATACAGCAGGAACCGCAGCCGATGCAGGCGGTGATATCAACGACAAAGGCAAATTGTTTGTGGGTAAAGACACTGTCATCGTCGCGCATGCCGGGAATCTGCTCGATGAGTTCTTCGGCTCTTGCTGGAATGACAAGGAGCAGCGAACCGGCAATTGTCCCACCAAGCACCTTCTTGATGAAGCCGCGTCGATCCTGTTCTATCAGTTTTTTTATGTCCTTCATTGTTACATGGCCTCCTTAATACCAATCATTTCTTTTGCCTGATTGATCCAAAGAAGCGGATCATGAACCATGTGGCACTGGTCACAGCTATGATCAAGCTGCACCTTCTTCTCTTCGAGATGTTCCGGAAAGCCGACCACCTTGATCGATTGGCGAGGTCGCGCCTGAATGATCTTGTTATGGCAACGCAGACAAAGCGGGATGATATCCTGGCCACGCTGCACCGGCAGTGTGCCGATTTTCTTGCCATTGTCTATATGATCCGCGTAGGGGCCATGACAGATTTCACAGGACACCGTCTTATGCACCCCTGCTTTATGAATGGTCCGAATAGGCTTATGACATTGAAAACAGGACTCATTGGTCTGCAGCCTGACGGGAATATTTTTCTGATCGTCAATATCGGCGCCTCGGTAATGCCCGTACTGTCCCATGCTTTCAGGTGTGAAGACCTGCCGGACAATGAATGCGGCAAGCCCGACAACGACCAGAGCAATGATCAATTTGATCAAATGGGAGTTGTAGTTCGATCTCGACTCCTTTTGCACTGAAGACCTCCTTAAAGTTTGAATCTTCCGGGGCAAGAGCAGCACGCCATATTGTCTGTCGTTCTCCTCTTTTCTTCTCCTCCGTGCAGCTACCCAACATTCTTTGCAAATTTGAGTCCATAAAAAATAAAAGCTTAATTCCAATTACATACCAGGAACGACTCGCTCATCTGCTACCGAGAGGTAACAGAACACACAACATATGCTACCGGTTGGTAACATGGCAACGGCAGCATGCTATTTCCGCTCCCAGCTGAAGCTGAGGGCGTCATGGCGACAGCTATCCACACACTCGCCGCAGTTCCAGCAATAGGCCGAGGTTCCTTCGCCGATATGCGGCAATAAACCCATGGGACAGGCCTTTGCACATCTGCCGCACTGGGTACAGCGGGCCGGCTCAACGTGCACCCGAAGACTCCTCTTCTTGCCCAGAAAGGCAAGCAGCCCGCCAAGGGGACAAAAAGACCGGCAATAGCACCTGCGGGTGACCAATTCCAGCGCCACAATGAGCAGGATAATCAGGCCTTCGATGGCAAATTTTTTAAAAAAGACCAGCATCATTATTTCGCGACCGACCAGGCCCGGCGGGGAAAGAAAGACAAACAGCGGTGCCCCGAGCACCAGGCTGAGGATCAGCTCGCCAATCAGGGTAAACCAGAGCACTTTTTTCGCGACAAGTAACTTGTTTTGCAGGAATTTACGCCGTTCGACGGCCTTCCTCACCCTGTCGAACAGCTCGAGGATAAAACTTATCGGGCACACCCAGGAACAAAAGACCCGGCCGAGAAAAAGAGCGATCATCACCGGAATCGCCATGCCGATAAGTGACGGCAAGGAGACCGATTTGGCAATGAGCATGCTTTCCAGGCCTTCCAGAGGCGAGACAAACCACAGGCTGCCAAGCCCAAAAGACTGGTACCAGCCCTGAATGAAATTGAACTGCAGAAAGTAGTTCAAGAAAGGATTGATGAGGATAAGCAGGAAGGCCCCGCTAAGCACAGCCAGCCGCCACCGGCCATAGACTGCCTTCCCTGCTCCGGAGACCATTGTTCCCTGGCCACCCTTTTCTTCCTCGGCCGTTTTCACCCGGTCACCTTTTCCCCGGCATACAGGGGCTCGATATTGACGGCTTTCCGCCCCCCGGCAACAGTTACCGGGCAGGCGTTGGTGCACAGACCGCAGCCGGTGCAGGCGGTCTCGTCGATCACCGGTCGCAGCTGGTCAAGACGGATCGCCTTTTGGGCATAAGGACATTTGTCGTAACAGGTTCGGCAGAGTATGGTGCCGATCCAGGCAGCACAATGAAAACGATTGATAACCGCCACTCCCATGCGGGTATCTTCCTGCCTTATCCGCCGCAGACTGCCGGTCGGGCAGACATCGACGCATTTCATACACAGATAACAGGGTATCTTTTCCGCTTCAACGAGCGGCGTCCCGGCATGAATGCCGGCGCGGATATCCAGCATGATAATGGACCGGTACGGGCAGACCTCGACACACCGCCCACAGCGAATACACTTGGCCGGAAAAATCTCTTCGGGGACAGCTCCCGGCGGCCGCAGCCGGTTGACGGCAACCGGGCTTTGCAGCAACCGCGCTCCGGCGGACTGCGGAAAAAGGGGCAGGCAGGTAAGGCCTGCCCCGAGAAGCTTGAGAAACGAGCGGCGTTTCACACGCACTGTCCTTTAAAGGTTTACGGGTTTACCGGTTTACGAAAGCCAAACGGCTTGGCCAATTTTTCTCCTTCGGCCATGCGTTGCGCCTCATCTTCGGTGTTCAGATAGGTCAGGCCGACATGCAGGACATTGGTGTCCTTGTTGATCCGATCAATAATTTTTTCCATATCTTCCGAAGAGCTGGTCTCCAGAACGGCGACAATGTGGCCTCTGGCATCATCGCCGTGCACTTCAATCTCGGAGATGGCGGCCAGGCCTCGTAAAACCTCCTTCGTATGATCGGGTCGACTGGTGATGACAACGCCACTGATCGGCATAACACCTCCTGTAAATGGTTTCACCTCGGCTAGACAAAATAGGGCTTGAGCGGTTTCGGCCCGGATACCCGTTTCACCTGCACTGCACAGATCTTGAATTCCGGTTCCTTCGAGGCCGGATCAATAGCATCCTTGGTTACCTTGTTGATCATGCGATCAGGATGCTGATCATGCCAGTAGGCAAAGACCATGCCTTCGACCGGGCCTTCATACACCTTCGCCGGCAGGAGATTGACCCCGCGCCGTGACTTTATTTCCACCATGTCGCCCGGTTTGATGCCGAGCCGCTCGGCATCCTTTGGGTTAACCTCTATATAGGCATACGGATTGGCTCGAAGCAGCTCAGGGATACGACCGGTCATCGACATGGTATGCCAGTGATCGATGATCCTGCCGGTGGACAGATAGAACGGATATTCGGCGTCGGGTATCTCTTCGGGATCCGCCTGTTCGCGCAGCCAGATCCACAGGGTGCGATCATCATGTGCCGGGCCGTAGAACTGGTAGGGCAGATCATTTTTCGATTCGCTGCTGGCCATCGGATCACGGCCTTTGACGAATTTCTTCACCGTACCGCCGGTAAGGGCATATTCCTCGGTCGGTGCGGGCCACTGCACGCCGTCGGCCATCTGCTCGAGCACGGCATAGGTTGCACCACGCAGATCGTTGTCCCGGTTGGCCGTCAGTTTCTGGGTATATTCGTCCCAGATAGCCTTGGGTAATGCGTAGCCTTCTTCCAGCCCTGCAAAGGGCTTGATACACTGGGCAATGACCGGATCGTTCATCTTTTCCGCCAGTTTGCCGGCCCATTCCCGGACAATCCACACCTCTGGCCTGGCATCGCCGGGGGGATCGATGGCCTTTTTCGTCAACTGGGACCGCCGCTCGGTACAGCCATAGACGCCGCTCTTCTCGAAGTGGAACGCGGTCGGCAGCACCAGATTGGCCTTCTGCGTCGTCAGCGTGTGAAAGATATCGGTGCAGACGATGAAGACATCTTCCCGGTCCAGCCCTTTATTATACAGATTGCAGTTGGGCAGACTCTGCACGGGGCTGGTGCAGTTGACCCAGACGGCCTTGATCTTCCCTTCGTTTATCGCGGAAAACATGGCCATGGTATGCAGGCCCGGTTTTTCCGGAATACGCCCGACCGGAACCCCCCAGGCGGCCTCCACCTGCCGCCGCATCGCCTCCTTCTCCACCGGCCGGTGCCCCGGCAAAATATGGCAAAGACCACCGCCCTCACGGACACCGCCGCAGGCGTTGGGCTGACCGGTGAGGGAAAGACTGTCCGCCCCGTCTTTGAGTAACTGGCCGGTAAGGATATGCAGGTTATGCATCAGGTTATTGGCCCACACCCCATGTTTACGCTGATTAAGCCCCATCGTCCACAAGCTGACCGTGCCTTTGGAGGTGGCAAACCATCTGGCGATGGTCCTGATATCATCCGGCTTGAAGCTTCCACCGCATATCTTTGCCGCCTCTTCTGGGGTATACCTGGCCAGCTGCGCCTTGAAATCCTCCAGAGTGGTCTGCTCCGCCTTCCCTTTTCGAAAGGTGGCGTAGTTTTTTATGAACCCTTCATCGTAGAGCTTTTCCTCCAGGATGACCAAGGCCATGGCGTTGAGCAGGGCCAGATCGGTTCCCGGCTTGAACTGCAGATGGATATCGGCAATCCTCGAGGTCTGAGAAATCCGCGGATCAATATTTATGACCTTGACGGTATCGGGATTATCGAGTTTTCGGCGCATGATCCGGCGAAACAGCACCGGATGGGCTTCGGCGGTATTCGAGCCGACAATAAAGAAGCAGTGGGCTTTTTCCAGATCGGCATAACCGCCGATGGGCTCATCCGCCCCAAAGGAAGTCAGATACCCGCCGACGGCACTGGCCATGCACAGCCTGGGATTTCCTTCGACATTATTTGACTGCAGGCCGCCACGCATGATCTTCTGAAACAGGTAGGTCTCTTCGGTCAGCGACTGGCCGGATCCATAATAGGCGACGGCCTCTCCGCCACCGGCCTTGTGGGCTGCCACAAATTGCTCGGCGGCGATATCAAGCGCCTTCTCCCAGGATATTTCCTTGAATTTCTCGGTCTTCTTCTCCCGGTACAGCGGCTTTGTCAAACGATCCGGATGACGCATGCACTTCCAGAAATGCATGCCCTTCATGCAGACATAGCCGAAATTGGTCCGCGACTCGGCAACGCCGCGCAGGCCCATGGGCACGCCGTCCTTGACGCCCAGTTCAACCCGGCAGCCCACACCGCAGAGGCGGCAGCTGCCCCGGTGCCATGCGATACCGTCATCAGCCCTTGCCAGATTGATTTTGTCAATCGGCAGACTCATACCCACATAGGACGCGGCCGAAAGAGCAGCCGCTTTCTTGATAAAATCACGTCTCGTCTGTGCCATTATATTCTCCTTGCTCTCTGTCGGTTCAAGTAGTTATCTATTTTTTTTCCTTGAATGAATGGGGTATATGACACTCCCAGCATGGTTTATCCGCTGCACATTTCTCAAGCATGTCGGCATGACAGGATCCGCAGTTCTGCCTGCTTGGGGTGACGACAAAAGTTTCAAAGGTGCCGTGACACTGGTAACATTTGACCATGGCGATACCGTGCACCGAGTCGTACCACTCCTTTACAATCTCCGGAGTTGCTTCCTGGTGGCAGGCAGCACAGTCGACCAGCATCTCCTGCTCCGACAGTTCCGGATGGACCGCTTCTGCTGTATCGGAGGCCATAACCGACGCGGTCAGCAAGACCATCCCCAGTAGGCCCAATACACAACCGGCAAAATGTACTCCTTTCATTTTCTTCACCATGCTTCCTCCTTTCAAAGGTTTCTGTACCAATCTTTTTCCTCTCCGAGGACCATATAGAATCGCGCAGCTTCTGACAGCTGAAGAAAAAGCGGCAAGGGAGAGAGAAAAGCAAATTTCGCCTTATCAGGTAGATATTGCAAACGCCGTACCAGTAATATAGCGACAGGATTTCAACAGCTTAGCAGCAGCACTCACCGTTCATGCTACCGCCAGGTAACACGACACCCTGCCTTGCGCTACCCGCCGGTAACACATCCAGGCATGAGCTATCGGCAGGAAGACTGCTTTTACAAAAAAACAATCTCGACAACTGAAAACCTTGGGCCTTTCCTCCAGGCACAAACTCATTTATAGTGGAGAGGATCGCCTGGAGCGAAAATTGCTGACAAAAGCGTAAGCGAAAGATCTGTACAGTGACTCAATGAGCACAATACGGCTGTTTGGTTTGCATTCCAGAGAGGATACGCCGACATGAACTGGAGTTTTCCTGCACACATCTCCCTAAGAACCAAATTTATCATTTTCATTGGGGCAATTATCTCGGCATTTTATTTATTCATGCTCTATCGCACCTCGGCGTTCGATGAAAAAATGATCCTCAAACAGGCAGAGCAGCAGGCGCGCATGCTGTACAAACAGATTCTGCTTACCCGGCAATGGGCCGCGGATCACAACGGCCTGTTTGTTCTGAAAAAAAAAGGCGTTGAAGCCAACCCTTTCCTCGATTTGCCAACGGTAACCGACGCCCTGGGACAGACCTATTTCCTGCGCAATCCGGCGATGATCACCCGCGAACTCTCCTCCTACGCCAAACGGGATGGGCTTGGCTATTTTCGCGTCACCAGTCTCGATCCGGTAAATCCGCAGAACGCGCCGGACCGGTTTGAAAAATCATCCCTTCTGGCCTTTGCCCATGGCACCACGGAGGTCATTGCCGTTGATGATTCGGATATGGGCCGCGTCGTTCGATTCATCGCCCCTTTGCTGGTGACCGAATCCTGTCTCGGCTGCCATGCCCGGCACGGCTATGGCGAAGGCGATATCCGCGGCGGTCTCTCCATCAGCATCCCGATCAGCTGGGCCGATGATCTTATCAGGAGAAACATACACACCCTTATCCTGATAGGTGTGGCGAGCGTTTTCTTTGTTACGGTGGCCCTCTTTCTCATGTTTGAATCCCTGATCGTGCACCGCATAACCCGGCTGACCCAGGCGATGGACAGTTTCCCGGAGGATCCGCCGGAAGACTATTTGCTGCCTTCTGTCTTCAGGGACGAGCTGGACAGTGTCAGTGACAACTTCGTGCTCTTTTGCGACCGCCTGAAAAAATCCCAGGAAGAACTGCTACAAACAAGAGGCCAGGCCCATTTAAGCGAAAAAATGGCCTCGCTCGGTATCCTCTCGGCGGGAATAGCCCACGAGGTGAACAATCCTCTGGGCGGCATGCTCAACTGTGTTAAATCCATGCGGGAGAATCCGGACGACCGTGAACTGACCGAGCGCTATCTGCCCCTTCTCGACAAAGGACTGCGACAGATTGAAATGACCATGCGGCAGCTGCTCAATTTCGGCAGGACCGAACCGCTGAAGGCAAGGGAAATCGACCTGCGCGTTCTTTTCAGCGAGTGCACACAGCTTCTTTCCTATAAGCTGAAAAATATCCAGCTCGAGACAAACATTGCCGTATCGACCGATCACCGGGTCGATGCCGAAGCGCTCAAACAAATCATCATCAATATCGGACTGAATGCTATTCAGGCTATGCAGGACGGCGGGAAACTGACCATTGAATGCCGGGAACAGGGCGAGGAGCTGGTTTTAACCTTTCGCGACACGGGGCATGGGATAACCAAAGCAAATCTGCCGCATATTTTTGATCCTTTTTTCACGACAAAAGGCGTTGGAGAGGGAACCGGACTGGGGCTTGCCGTCACCTATTCCCTGGTGCAACGGATGGACGGAAAAATCACCGTGAACAGCAGGCTTGGCGTGGGAACCCTCTTCACCATAACCATTCCGATACAAATTTAAGAGAGAACACCATGCCGAAAATACTGCTCGCCGAAGATGATGAAATCATGCGGATTTCCATATACGACAAGCTGAAAAAACACGGGTGGCACGTCGATGAAGCTGAAGACGGTCTGAAGGCAATGGCGCTGTTTGAAAGACACCAGTATCACCTGATAATATCCGATATCCGCATGCCCGGCCTCGACGGCCTGACCCTGCTGCAGAATGTGCACCGGCAGAGCCCGGATACCGACGTGATTATCATGACCGCCTACGGCTCGGTTGACGACGCCATTGACTGTTTGCGCAAAGGGGCAGCCGACTATATACTCAAGCCGTTTGATCTCGACGATCTGATCATCCGGGTCACCCGTCTTTTTAAAACCCAGGCGGTCAAGGCAAAATACGAAGCCCTTGAAGCCACCTGTCAACATGAACACGGCCGCAGGCTGTTCGGGAAATCCCCGGCGATGCAGAAGGTCTATTCGCTCATCGAACAGGCGGCGCCGACCAATGCAACTATTCTTATCACCGGCGAATCGGGCACGGGCAAAGAGCTTGCCGCCCGGGCAATTCATAAGGCCAGCCAGAGGCATGACAAACCCTTTGTTTCGATAAACTGCGCCGCCATTCCGGAGGGGCTGATGGAATCCGAGCTCTTCGGCCATGAACGGGGCGCCTTTACCGGTGCCGATCAAAAAAGAAAAGGAAAATTCGAACTGGCCGATAACGGTACCCTGCTCCTCGATGAGCTGGGCGAGATGCCCGGGCCGCTCCAGGCAAAATTGCTCCGCGTCCTGCAGGAAAGTCAGTTCGAAAGGGTCGGCGGCAGCAAAAGCGTCAATGTTGATGTGCGCATAATTGCCTGTACCTCAAAAGATCTGCAGAGAGAAGTTCTGGCCGGCAATTTCCGCCAGGATCTTCTCTACCGCCTGCAGGTCATTCCTCTGAAAATGCCGCCACTCCGGGAGCATAAGGAAGATATCGAGGAACTCTGTCAGGTATTTCTCTCTGAATGTAACACCTTGCATGGCCGGTCGGCGCACATCACCGCCGAGGCGATAAACTGCCTCAAACAGTACGATTTTCCTGGCAACGCCCGAGAATTGCGCAACTTGATAGAAAGGGCGTCCGTCCTCAGCCGGGGGCCGGAAATCACCCCGGCCGACCTGCCCACCGAGCTCAATCAACACGCAATACAGCAGGAATCGGATCTCAATCTCAGTCAGCAGCTGGCCACCGTCGAAAAGAACTGCCTGAAAAAAGCCCTCAGCCACAGTGGCGGAAACCGCACCGAAGCGGCGCGCCTGCTCGGTATCAGCAGAAAAAATCTGTGGGAAAAACTCAAGTCGTACGGATTGCAATAACCGTCACCGGCCTTTCAACGCAGACTTAGCCCTTGTTCAGAGTCCGTAACTTGAACATGACCGTGGCCAGCGGCGGCAATACCAGCGACAGCGATTGCGGATGCCCGTGCACCGATATCGGCTCGGTGGCCTGCCCGCCATTATTGCCCACGTTACTTCCCCAGTAGTAATCGGAATCACTGTTGAAAATCTCCTGATAATAACCGGGCTCCGGTACGCCGATCCGATAACCGTGCCAGGGAACCGGGGTAAAGTTCGAGACAATGACGAGGAATGCGTTGCTGGATTTAGCTTTACGCATAAAAGACAGGACGCTGTTATCCGTGTCGTTGGCGTCGATCCATTGAAAACCACTCTCGGTAAAATCATTTTCATGGAGAGCCGGTTCGTTTTGATAGAGTTTATTCAAATCCTGAACCGTTCGCTGCAGCCCCAGGTGATTGGGGGCCTGCAGCGCAGCCCATTCAAGACTGCTGTCGAAGTTCCATTCCTGCCACTGACCGAATTCACATCCCATGAACATGAGCTTTTTCCCGGGGTGGGCCCACATGAAGCCGTAGTACGCCCGCAGGTTGGCAAATTTCTGCCACTCGTCCCCGGCCATTTTGTTCAGCAGCGAGCCCTTACCGTGCACTACCTCGTCGTGGGACAGCGGCAGGATGAAGTTTTCATTGAAGGCATAGAGCAGACCGAAGGTCATGTCATTCTGGTGATATTTGCGATGGATCGGATCCTTGCGCATATAGCCGAGGGTATCGTGCATCCAGCCCATATTCCACTTGAGACTGAAGCCGAGGCCGCCGGTATAGGTCGGCCGGGAGACCATCGGCCAGGAGGTCGACTCCTCGGCCATGGTCAAGACACCCGGGAAGACGCCGTGGACGACCTCGTTCATTTTGCGCAGAAAGCTGATCGCTTCGAGGTTTTCCCGGCCGCCGTAGCGGTTCGGCAGCCACTGTCCCTCTTGCCGCGAGTAATCGAGGTACAGCATCGAGGCCACCGCGTCGACACGCAGGCCATCAAAATGGTATTTGTCGATCCAGAACAAGGCGTTGGAAATAAGAAAGGCCCGGACCTCGTTGCGCCCGTAGTTGAAGATCATCGTCCCCCAATCCTGGTGCTCTCCCTGCCGGGGATCGGTGTGGGCGTAGAGATGGGTGCCGTCAAAAAAATTCAGGCCGGCGCCATCTTTCGGAAAATGGGCGGGGACCCAATCGAGAATAACCGCCAGCCCGTGCCGGTGGCACTGGTCGATGAAATACATCAGCTCTTCCGGCGTGCCAAAACGGCTGGTGGGGGCGTAAAAGCCCAGTACCTGATAGCCCCAGGAGGCATCAAAAGGATATTCGGTGATGGGCAGCAGTTCGAGATGGGTGTAGCCCATCTCCACCACGTAGGGGATGAGTTGATCGGCAAGTTCACGATAGTTCAGATAGCGGGAGCCCCATTTTTCATCCGGCACCCTACGCCAGGAGCTCAAATGTACTTCATAAATGGAGATCGGCCGATCCAGGGCCTGTTGGCTGGCCCGACGCTTGAGCCAGTCCGCATCCGACCATTGATAGCGGTCCAGATCGGCCACCACGGAGGCGGTATTGGGGCGCAGCTCCATGGCAAAACCGTAGGGGTCGGCCTTTTCGAAACTCTCGCCCGCCTGGCTGACGACGCGGTACTTGTAAACGGTAAATTCTTCCAGCCCCGGCACAAACAGGGTCCAGATGCCGCTGTTGCTGGAGGCAAGGAGGTGACTCGCCCCATGCCAACCATTAAAATCGCCCATCAGGTACACCTCGCGGGCATTGGGCGCCCACACGGCAAAATGCACCCCTTTTTCACCGTTCATCTCCACCAGATGTGCGCCCATTTTTTCGTAGGTCCGCTCGTGGCTTCCTTCACCGATGAGGTATTGATCAAAGTCGCTTAAAATGGTTGTCGCATGCATGGGGTTCTCCTTCTGGTCGAGCGTGGGGGTAAAAAAAGTCTTACGGACGGCAAGGTTCGTTACTTGCCTGGAGCGGCCAAGCTCTGCCGCATGGCCTCGAAGAGAATCACCGCTGCGGCAACGGAACTATTCAAGGAATCAAGACTGCCGACCATGGGGATAGAGAGCAGCACATCGCATTCTTTTTTCACCAGCGGCCGGATGCCCTTCCCTTCGCTGCCAACGACCAGACAGGCGGGCACCGTCAAATCCGTCTGATAGAGGGAATGGGCGTCGGCATCTTTTACCGCGCCAAAGATCCACAACCCAGCTTTTTTCAAATCCTTCAGAGCACTCACCAGATTGGTGACCTGGCAGATATCAAGGTGCGACATGGCTCCGGCGGATGACTTTGCCGCCGTCCCGCCGAGCGGTGCCGAACGTTCCCGGGTGACCAGAACACCGGCTGCACCGGAGGCCAGTGCGGAACGGATTATTGCCCCGAGGTTATGCGGGTCCTGCAGGGAGTCGCAGACCATCAGACGGACATTTTCACCGTCGGCGATACGGCCCTTCAGCTTCTCCACCAGGTCATCAAAGGCGATCAGCGGTGTTCCGCTGATTCGGGCAACAACCCCCTGATGTCGCACCTGCTCACTCCCTTCACCGGTTATACGCAACGATTCGACAAAGGTGAGTTTGACACTGTGTTGCCGGGCCTTTTCGATAATCGCTTCGATCTTCCCTCCCCGCCGGTCCTTCTGCAGGATGATTTCCGTAAATCGATCGGGCTCTTTCTCCAGACCCTCGAAGACTGGATGCACGCCCCACAGCAGATCTTCACTGAGGCGAATACTTTTTTCTCCCGACGGTTTGGCTCCCGCGCCCTGTTTTTTCATGAGATCACTCGCTCGCTGATAGGTTTGCCGGATGGCCGCCGATGGCCCCTGGCCCGTTCCGCCAGAATGATGGCCGTCAGAAGATTGGTTGCCTCATCAAGGGTATCGTTGATAATCAAATATTCATAGGCGGCGGCGGCCCGTATCTCGGTTGCCGCATTCTTCAGCCGCAACCTGACCGTTTCCTCACTCTCCGTTCCTCGGCCGCGGAGCCTTTTTTCAAGTTCATCCAGATTCGGCGGCGAAATGAAGATATGTGTTGCCTCCGGTCGTCCTCTCCGGCGCAAGATAGACGCGCCCTGGACATCGATATCAAGGATAACGTCCAGGCCGTCGTCCAGCTGGACACCTATGGCATCAGTACTTGTTCCGTAAAGGTTGCCATGTACCTCGGCGTATTCCAGAAACGCCTGCCTTTGGATCATCGCTGAAAACTCGTCACGGGACACAAAATAGTAATCAACACCATGCTTTTCCCCCGGTCGAGGCGCACGGGTCGTATGCGAGATAGAAAAGACCAATCCGGGAGTATCGGCCATTACCCGTTTAAGCATGGTGGTCTTGCCGGCACCGGACGGCGCGGAGATGACAAACAATCTACCTGCGGTCATAGCGACTCCTAGGATTTTGCTTTTTGCTGTTCAACATGTGCAGCCAGATTATGCTCAAGCTGGAGGGCCTGCATTCTCTGACTGATTGTATCAGGCTGTACGGAAGAGAGAATGATATGGTTTGATTCCATGACAAGAATTGATCTCGTTCGTCTGCCTTCGGTCACATCTACCAGCCGGCCTTCCATCTTCGCCACCTCTTTCAACTTGCGGGCCGGGGAAGAGCCGGTGTTAATGACAGCAACTATTTTTTCTACAATTACGGTATTGCCGAAGCCGATGTTCAATAACTGCATAGCGCACCATGATTTTAAATGAGAACCTCACAGATCATTCCGGAGTCTGCGCTTACCTCTTGTTTATTCAATATTTTGCACCTGCTCGCGCATCTTTTCCAGCTCACTCTTCAAATCGACAGTAAGATGGGCCACCGTCGCGTCGTTTATCTTCGACGCCAGGGTATTCACCTCGCGCAGGAATTCCTGAATGAGAAAATCAAGCTTACGCCCAATACCGTTTCCTTCCGCAAGAAACAGGGTAAACTGACTGATATGGCAGCGCAATCGAACGATTTCTTCGGTGACATCGGTTTTATCGGCCATCACCGCGATTTCCTGGGCTAAACGGGCCGGATCAAGCTGAACGTTTGTCAACAGTTTGTCAAGCCGTTCCTGCAGGTTTCTCTGCCGCTGTTCCAGCAATTCCGGGATACTTTTCTCAATGCCGGCGATGGTTTTTTCAAAAAAGGTTAACCGGCCGAGAAGATCCGCGGTTAACACCTCACCTTCCTGCGCCCTCATCGTATCACAACTTTCCAAAGCCGCGTCAATAATTTTTTCCACCAGCTGCCACACGACAGGCATATCTTCATCCTTCTGCTCCCGCACCAGAACCTCGGGATAGGCAGCGAGAAGCTGGGGGGTGATCGTGTTTTCCAGGCCAAATTCCTCGGACAGGGTTTGCAGGGCATCCCTATACCCGGCGGCCAGCGCCAGATTGACTTTCACCTCGTGGAGGTCGGAAAAATCACCGCTGACCGAAACAAGCAGGTCTACCCGGCCGCGTAAATGCGTCTCCGTCACCTTTTTACGAATTTTCTCCTCCAGACAGGCATAGCCCCGAGGAAGTTTCATTTTCAGATCAAGATACCTGTTGTTGACGCACCTGACTTCGGCAGTCCAAACCCGACCATCTTTTTCCAATTCTCCCCGGCCAAAACCGGTCATACTTTTTATAGCCACAATTTCTTCCTCTACGCAAACCGTAAAAACAACAAAACGATGTAGAAGGTTATCCCTCTACATCGTTTTGCCAACGATCTTATCAGTAAAACAAAGCATTCCAGAAAATTATTTTCCTGCTAATGCCCCATTCAGTTTCTTGATAATGACATCACTGATATCAATTTTTGGGTCAAAATAAACCACGCCGTTTTTAGAATCCATTATTGCGGTGTAGCCATTATCTTTACCATATTTGTTGACAACCGTTTCAAGAGCTTTGAGAATCGGCTCAAGTTCTTTATCCTGCAGGCTTTTCATCTCAAAACGGGCATCTTCGGTCTTGGCCTGAAGTTCCCTGCCGCTTTTTTGAAATTCCCGAACCTTCTCATTCTTTTTCTCTTCACTCCAGGCAGAGCTTTTTTTCTTTATCTCTTCCTGCATTGCTTTGAGAGCGTTCTCTTCTGCCTTGAAGCTCGACTGAAGTGTCTTCATCTTCACGTCAAATCGGCTTTTTGCTGCCTTGCCCGCATCACATTCAATAATGATTTTCTGAACATTCATAATACCGATTTTCAGATCGGCGGAAAAGCAGCTGCCTGCAGCAAAACAGACCAACAAGAAGATCAAGCCGGCCAGCGATTTTTTTTGAGATACCATTGTGTACTCCGAAAGATTTTAAAAACGTCTACTGCTTGTTATTATTCTACAACGACGAAGTCTGCACGCCTGTTCTGTGCCCAGGAAAGTTCATCATGACCGTGGAGCAATACTCTTTCTTCTCCATAGCTGATGGTACTCAATTTAGCCTCATCTACGCCAAGGTTGACCAAATATTTTTTGGCACTCAAGGCACGTCGTTCACCTAAGGCCATATTGTATTCGTTCGTACCACGTGAATCGCAGTTCCCCTCTATCTTTACATCGTATCCCGGCTGATTTTTGAGAAAATCAGCATTTACTTCAATACGTGCAACCTGATCACTTTTAATGTCCGAAGAATCAAATTCAAAATAAACAGGGAGCATTCCATCGGTCGTGCGACCTTCGCTTATGCCAAGAGGTTTAGAATCGAGCGACTCGGTAGCCCCCATCGCCTCGCCTTGCACTTCTTGCTGCATCGCTTGGTCAGTATCTTTTTTCGATCCACATCCGGACAAGCCCAAAACGGAAACACACATCAACACCGGCAACAGAACTTTAACTTTTTGTACCATGACAAGAACCTCCAGAAGATCCTTCAAAAATTTTTACAACCTTTTTTAACAACAGTTAGCTATCAAAGTGACAATTGCAGTGAGTATCCTCACTCAGGGACAATTTCATCAAACAGCGCACTATACAAATAACCTCCAGAAAATCAACTGATTTCTATCAATACCATCGACCAATCGGCAGATTTGTCCTTGCTTTAGGCATTGCCAAAAAGTTATCTGATGTGACATGTCCTGCCGAGAGTTGAACAGCGTCGGACGACAATTTTTAGCCGAGAAAGTGTAAATTTACCCTAGTGATTATTATACAATCAGATTATATAGAAATCATACAATCCCCGATAGCGGAAATCATTTATGGTTATGTTACATTACGTTTGCGGGGTGCCCTATTCGGTCTCGCTTTGTGAGACAAGAGTGTCCTCGAGCAGGAAAAAAACAACGGGTCCATTTCCTTTTGGAGATGCCAATTATATGGAGATTTGAATGGCCAAAGTAAATATCAGCCCAAACAGAACCACAGACAAAACCATCCGCACCATTGACCGCAAGCGTGAACAGGAACGCCGCAAGATGTTTCAGAGAGCAAAAGACAGTGCCCCCGAATTTGCCGCAAAACTCGTTCAGCGGCTTATCGACCGAGAGATCATCGAGACGACATCCGTTTCTGCAATGCGTGAAGCCTTTGAAAACCAGCTCAATAAACTGGGCTATATAGAAGAGTTCGAGCTGCAGATGAAGATTGCCCCTGTTCGAACGATTGCTCAGGATCCGAATGTTGTCAGTCTCTATTTCACCCAGTATATCGTCGAAGATCTCATCGAACATCCGGCAATTAACGATATCTTTGGTGACGACCTGGAAATATATCGCGCAGTAGATTCCGTCTTCAGGGTTCTCAGACAATAGATGGAACACCCGGCAGATTACCCTGCTCTTCTGTTTGCCGACGAGCAGGGTAATATTCTCGAATTCACCGATCTTGACATGACCGGCATGAGCAATGGAAATTTCATTCGCCCGGCACTCGACGATTTGATTCCCCTGCCCGAAGGCAGTGATCTCTTTACCCTGCCCGGCCGTCTTCCTGTCGGGTGGGACCCGAGCACGGATGAACCGGCCCTGCTCAGCGAAAATCCCTTTGAACCCGGCAAGCCGGTTCTGGCGGTCGCCGCCTTTATGGCTCCGGCGCATACAGCAATTTTTTCCAGCAGCTACCAGACACAACCCGGTGCCCCAACCTTGCCGCTCTTTGCCTACACGGCAGTCGGCTGGTATCAAGACCGTTTCTGGGTTACCGGCTTTCGCAGTGACCCGGACAAACGCCAGGATGCCGCCCAATACCACCAGGCCGATGTCATCAAACGTACTAAAAAAAAACTTCGACTCTATAAAGACAACAGACTGGTACAGCACCTTGGTAAATGCTGTCTCACCTATGGTTGCCCTGCTGCCCGGAATTACTTTCTCGGCCGCTGGGAAGCGCCTCTGCCCACCTCGCCCGACTGCAACGCCCGCTGTCTTGGCTGCATTTCCCTGCAGCCATCCGGCTGCTGTCCTTCAACGCAGGACCGAATCACTTTTGTACCAAGTGCAGGGGAAATAAGCCAAATTGCCATCTCGCACCTCGAGACAGCCGAAAATCCGATTGTCAGTTTTGGTCAGGGCTGCGAGGGTGAACCGCTTTTACAGGCGGGGGTTATTGAACAAGCAATTGAGCGCACCCGCCACAAGACTTCCAGAGGCACAATCAACCTCAACTCAAACTCGAGTCTGCCGCGCAGTGTCAAACGACTTGCACAGGTTGGACTGGACAGCCTTCGGGTGAGCCTCAACTCAGCACAGGAGGAATACTACACTCCCTATTACCGACCGAAGAATTATACTTTTACTGATGTCATGAAATCCATCGATGTCATGAAGGAAAATGGCCGTTTTGTTTCCCTTAATTACTTTATTCTCCCTGGGTTTACCGACTCAGTCCAGGAATTTGCCGCCCTGGGCAACTTGATCAGAACACACCATCCCGATTTCATCCAACTTCGCAACCTCAATATGGATCCGGAATGGTACCTGAGAAGCCTGGCCATTGCCGAGGATACACAGACTCTGGGCATTCGCCATTGGTTTAACCTTCTACAGCAGGAATTCCCTTCACTTCGTTTCGGCTATTTCAATCCACAGGTCGGCACCGTGTAAATGTCCCCAGCGGCGAATCCGTTTTCTTTGTATTTCGCTCCATCAATTTTCTATCGCACCCTGGTACTGTACCAGAGAGAGTTTGTTCCCGTTGTTTTTCCTTTCCTTTCTTTTTGCCATGGGATATGATGTCATTTAATAAAGCTTATCAATATTTTTATTTTTTTTGAGGTAACATTATGGAACAATTACCAAATATGAGGCTGACCACCCAGCGGCAAGTCATCCTTGAAGAATTGGGAAAGGTAAAAACCCATCCGACCGCTAACGAAGTGTATGACATGGTACGCAGGCGCTTACCGCGTATCGGCCTGGGTACGGTATACCGAAACCTCGAACTCATGGCCGATAACGGCATTATCCTCAAGGTTGAAGTAGGGGGAACGCAGAAGAGATTCGATGCTACCGTCAAGCCGCACTATCATATTCGCTGCTCTTCATGCGGCAAGGTCAATGATATTGATATTGCCATTCAAGAACAGATCAACGAGGCGGCCGAAAATGCCAGCAACTATAAAATCCTTGGCCATCATATAGAATTTTCAGGAATCTGCCGGGACTGTCTGGAAAAGAACGAAGAAGAATCCATTCATTAAAGTTTTTTCGTTACCATTTGGCACACAACGACAAAAAAAGGGGGCTTGATCGTCTTTTCGCGATCAAGCCCCCTTTTTTGTAATGATCAATGGTATCTCCTTGCAATCCCTTAGCCGAAAACCACCTTACAGAATCTGCGTTTGCCCACCTTAACGAGTATTTCACCGAGCGGAGTGACAAGCGCA
Organism: Desulfocastanea catecholica; assembly: GCF_054657295.1. Classification (NCBI taxonomy): domain Bacteria; kingdom Pseudomonadati; phylum Thermodesulfobacteriota; class Desulfobulbia; order Desulfobulbales; family Desulfobulbaceae; genus Desulfocastanea; species Desulfocastanea catecholica. Next base: position 69,947 of record NZ_BAAHYZ010000013.1, on the reverse strand, counting down.
GTCACATCACCCACCTTTTCCCCGTTAATGGATACGGCACTCTGCTGAATCATTCTTCGAGCTTCGGAGGTCGATTTGACGAGCCCGGCATCCACCAGCAACTGCGGTAAGGCAATTGGCTCAGTGGCAGTGCATCGCACCTCGGGGATATCATCCGGCACACCCCCCTGCTGGAAGACCTTTTCAAAATTTTCTTCCGCTGCCTCGGCTGCGAAAAGCCCATGGAAGCGTGCGGTAAGCTCCCGCGCCAGCTGTTTTTTCACCTCTTTTGGGTGCAGCAGATTGCTTTCTACCTTATTCCTCAGGTCGGCAATTTGCGCATTGCTTAAATCACTGAGCAGAGAAAAATATCTAAACATGAGATCATCGGAGACCGACAGCACCTTGCCGTAGATATTATCGGCGGATTCAGTGATGCCGATATAATTTCCGAGGGATTTACTCATTTTATTGATGCCGTCCAATCCTTCAAGCAGCGGCATCGTCAGCACCACCTGTGGCTCCTGATTGTGCGACCTTTGCAGATCCCTGCCCATGAGCAGGTTAAACAGCTGATCTGTCCCTCCCAGCTCGACATCCGCCTCGAGGGCTACCGAATCGTAGCCTTGAATAAGCGGGTAAAGAAATTCATGAATGGAAATTGGCTTACCGGAGGTAAACCTGTTGTGGAAATCATCGCGCTCAAGCATGCGGGCAACGGTCAGCTGCGAGGCCAGCTTGATCATATCAATAGAGGTCAATTTGCCAAGCCAGGCGCTGTTAAAAACCACCCGGGTTTTTTTCGGGTCAAGGATTTTAAATACCTGCTCTTTATAGGATTCGGCATTTTCTGCTACCTCCTCGACGGTCAAGGCCTTTCTCGTTTCGGATTTACCCGTCGGGTCACCAATCATTCCGGTAAAATCCCCGATGAGAAAATAAATATCATGACCCAGATCTTGAAAATGCTTCAACTTCTGGAGCAGAACCGTATGTCCGAGATGCAGATCAGGAGCGGTTGGATCAAAACCGGCTTTAATCTTCAAAGGAATACCGGTTTTCTCGGATTTTTTCAGTTTTTTGATCAATTCCTCGCGGGAGATGCAGTCGACAGCTCCCCGTTCTATAAGTTCCAGCTGCTCTTCAATTGACGCCATGGTATTTTATGCCAATAATTTATGTAGTTTTTATCTTTGTATTATCTCGGTGAGTGCAAAATTCATCTATTTTGCATATTCGACCGCCCTGGTTTCCCGAATAACAGTGACCCGTATCTGGCCGGGATAGGTTAATTTGCTCTCAATCGACCTGGCGATATCCTGACTCAGAAGAGTCGCATCTTCATCTTTTACTTTATTCGAATCAACAATGATCCGCAGATCGCGGCCGGCCTGAATCGCATAGGATTTTTCCACCCCATTGAATCCGTTGGCAATAGCCTCGAGATCCTCAAGACGCTTGACGTAACTCTGCAGCATTTCCTTCCTGGCTCCGGGACGGGCGCCGGACAGGGCATCTGCCGACTGCACCAGAATATCAATGACGCTTAAAGGCGGCAGTTCCTCATGGTGAGCCCCGATGGCATAAACCACCTGTTCCGGTTCGCCGTATTTTTTCGCAAGATCCCGGCCTATGATCGCGTGCGATCCCTCGACTTCATGGTCAACCGCCTTACCTATATCGTGCAAGAGTCCTGCACGCTTGGCCATTTTCACATCAACGCCAAGTTCGGAGGCCATTATACCACAGAGAAAGGCTACTTCAAGAGAGTGCTGGAGAACATTTTGCCCATAGCTGGTGCGGTATTTCAATCGGCCGAGCAGATTGATCAACTCGACGTGCACCCCATGCGCTCCGACGTCAAAGGTTGCCTGTTCCCCTGCTTCACGCATGGTAATTTCAAGATCTTTGGTTACTTTTTCAACTACTTCTTCAATACGACCCGGATGAATTCTACCGTCACTGATGAGCTGCAGGAGCGCCAACCGGGCCACTTCTCGACGCACCGGATTGAAACCGGACAAAATTACCGCTTCAGGGGTATCATCGATAATGATATCAATTCCGGTAGCGGCTTCAATGGCCCGGATATTGCGCCCTTCCCGGCCAATGATCCGCCCTTTCATTTCATCGCTTGGCAACGGCACCATCGACACGGTTCTGTCCGCCACATAATCGCCGGCATAACGTGAAATAGCCAGGGCCAGAATATTTTTCCCTTTCCGGTCCGCCTCCATTTTCATCTCGTTTTCTATCCTGACCAGCTTTTTCGCTGCTTCCATGCGCGCTTCGCTTTCCAGCGAATCCATGAGCAGCTTCTTGGCTTCTTCTTGACTTATCCCGGCTAATTGGGCCAGTTCGTAGCGTTTTGCACTGACCAGTGTATCTATTTCCTTGTGCTTCTCCTGCCACTCTATCTCCTGCTGCTTGACCAATCGCTCGCTATTGTAAAGTTCTGTCTGTTTTCGGTCAAAACCGTCCCACTCCCGTTTGAGACTGTCTCTTTTTCGCTTCAGCTGTCGCTGCTCTTCTTTTAACTCTTCTCTTTCCGCTTTGAGTTCTGCCTCCAAGGCCTGTTTAATCTGATAAGCAGCTTCCTTGCTTTGCAGCAGGGCCTCCTTTCTGATTTGTTCGGCCTCAACTATGGCTTTTTCGACAATCTGATTACTTTGAATTTTTATGTTTTTTTCGTGCCCCTCAACAACCAGCTTCCTTAAGTAAATACCTGTGGCTGTACCGATGAGCAGGCTGACAAAGACGAGTAAATATGGATGGGTTAGTAAATCCATTGGACAATCCTATCTGGTGAGGATTGACAGGACAGAAGAAAAAGCAAAGGAAAACAAAATAAATGGGGGGAACTTTGAGAGAGCTCAAGCCTGCTTCATTTCGACCGGACTAGAACTGGCAGTGTATATAACAAACACTCCTTCTGTTATTACTTACCCGAGATCAACAACTTCCAAACAAACGCAAGCGACCAGTTGGTGACCTCTCCTCAAATATACAGATAGTTCTCTCGTCTTTCGACCACGATTCTTACCCGGCAACCACGCGTCGCATGACACCACACGTCAATACGCACCCGGGCGAAACTGAACAATCCGTTTTACCTTCAGATAATTACAATACCAGTAAACAGAATTATTTTTGTAAACTGCCTCTGTTTTAAGAGGTTATTCCACGTTCTTATGTAAGAATAAGTCAATCTAAATAAGCTGATCAAATCGGTTTATTCAGAGAAATATCTATAAAAAGCAGTTCTGCTTTCCCTTAATGTGTATTTTGTCCCAACAGCACCTTTCTGCTGAGGTCAATCTGCTATTATATGTTTAACCGGCATTATTTTTCCAAAAAATTTTCTTTTGAAAAACATCAAGCCGGATAGAAAAAAATACGCAGCAAATTATGTCCATTCAACCCGAATGGACATCTTCCCCACACTGCCGTGTCACCAGGAAAGTTAAACCTATTAAATAGGTGGGCAGCCTCATAATACCTCCAAGAAATTCGACGAACGATTTTCTTTTTAATATCAGTGGAGTTACCCTTTTTTTGGGAGTTGGCTCAACACACACTGAAGATCACCAACAGTGCAGGGAAAACTTTTGTTCATTTGTATATTCAGTCAACTATATTATATGGTTACTTTCAATACAGTTTTCAAGGAATCTTATCCTTAACAGAATTATAACAGACTTTCCGGCAAACGAAAACAAATTATACCGGCCACTCTCACTCCGCGAGCAACCTGGCTCTTATTTCTTCATTGAGACGAACAATTCTTTCCTCGGAATCCCTTTTATATGCCTCAAATTCCTGTGCAAGTTTGACATAGCGGGAGGCGATATTCAAACAGGCCATAATTGCCACTTTGCCGACCGGTAGAGTTCCTGTGGTCTGCGGCGATCCGGCTTCGACCAGCTGGCGAACCAGGGAAAGAATCGACCTGAATTCCTCATCGGAGGAGGCGGTATAAAACTTATACTCTTGCCCCAGCAGTTCGAACCTTACCAACCTTTCCGTCTCAGACATAGTAATCCGGATCCACCTTTAAATTCTGCTGTGCTACATACATTTTTTTAGCTGTATGTGGTTTGCCTATCGTCCTGCATTAAACGGCATTATACTCTCCACCTACGCTATAATCGCTATGAAGCGCTATTCCTTTGAATCAGACATGGAAAAAAGGTCCTGCTCAGCGCGTCTCTCTTCTTCGTCATTTCTTTCTTCAATCTCCTCGATCTCTGACCGAAGATCATTCTCATCAATATTCCCTGTCTCAGAAGAGCTGTCCGCCGCTGTCTCGTTTTTGTCCAGGTTAAGCTCCCACTCTTCTATCTGATCAACAATTTTGTTCACTCTCTCGCTGATCTCGTTTCGTTCGGTGACCTTAGAAGAGATGTTGTCTCTCAATTCCTCGATCAACAGATCTCGCTCAAAAACTTCCTGCTCGAGTTGTGCTTTTTCGGCCTTTAATGCGGAAAAGCGAGTCAATAATTTTTCAACAAATTTTTCAAGTCGCTGCAATTCACTTTCCTGTTCCATATTTTTTCTCCCTCGATTGTTTATTATATTGATAATATTATTATTTCTTGCTGGTTCTTGACCAATCTGCAGGCCATGAGATTTCGTCTCCGCCCTGTTTCAGATTTTTTGTCACTGTACCACCGAGAATATACCATGCGTTGTAATCCCTGCAACCTCTATCAGATTCTGGAATAATGCCAGTCAATCGGTCGGGCATTGTCATAGGGCATGAAGCCATGGAAAACCCTGGGATCATCATCAAACACCATCGGTAAAAAAAATCTATCTCCTTCCCACATCGGTAACTGCATGATATCCGCCACATCAACCCAGACCAAATCCCCTTCTTCGTTGCAAACAGCTGGAGTTCCGGTGAAAGTATCTATCCTGTAGATAAAACCAAACCAATTTTCTCCCTGGGGACCGAAACCGGTCCAATTTATTGTTCCGCGCAATACAACCCTGTCGCAGATAATGTTCGCTTCTTCGTATATCTCCCGGACGAGACATTGAAAGATATCCTCTTCAGGAAGCATTTTCCCGCCCAGGCCGTTATATTTGCCGAGATGCTGGTCATCAGAGCGCTTGTTTCGATGCACGAGCAAAGTTTGCTTGCGATCGGGGGACAAAATATAGCCCAGCGTTGCGACTATCGGTGTGTACATCCCGTCCTCCATTTTTCGGTCAATGACTGAAGATACATATTCCGCTGCTCCCTCACTTGTGATATGATTAGGCATTATTTTTTTATGAAGCACACTGCCAAACAACACAACAACAACATAATAGCGACACAAGAGCCCTTATGCCTATCAAATTTTTTGCAAAACATCTGACGCAAATCATCCTGTGTGCTTTTTTTCTCCTGCTGCAGACGGCTGAAAATTGTCAGGGGACATCTCCGGGCAGCCAAAATTTTCCCAGGTACAAGGCTATTGCCGACAATGTCGTCTTCTGGGAGAAGATATATTCCCACTATTCGCTCACCGAGGCAGTTATACATGACTCGAAAGATTTATCAAAGATTTACGATGTCATTCCGCTTCTTAGTGACGATATGCCGGGTGCATCCCGGTTAAATTCACTCTATCAGCAACTCGCCATAAAAAAGTACCGTGAGATCCTTATAAAAATTGCCGACCACAAACCGACTAGCGCAGATGAAAAAAAAATAGCCGCACTGTATGCCGGTAAAAACCGGCACAGAATATTAACCGAGGCTGCAGAAAATGTCCGCAGCCAGAGAGGACAGAAGGAACGCTTTCTTGCCGGAGTCATCGACTCCGGAAGATACATGAAAGAAATAAAAAAGATCTTTCAAGCGTATCACCTGCCCCAAGAACTGGCCTACCTTCCCCACGTTGAATCCTCTTTCAATTTTCAGGCGTATTCTCGAATGGGTGCGGCGGGTATCTGGCAGTTTACCAGAGCAACAGGAAAGCAATATCTGACAATAGATGATTCTACTCTCGATGAACGCCTTGACCCGATCATTGCCACCCATGCGGCCGCCAGATATCTGAAAAAAAGTTACAGTACTCTCAACAACTGGCCTCTGGCCCTGACCTCGTATAACTACGGCCTGGCAGGTATGGTAAGGGCCGTAGACGAACAGGGCAGCTATGAAAGGATATTCCGTCATTACAACAAAGGCCATTTCAAATTTGCTTCGAGAAATTTCTATTCCGAGTTTCTGGCGGCCCTGAAAGTAGCCAGGCAGCTGGAGGAAAAGCACAAGGGAAAGATCAAGCCCGCCCAGTCCAGCCGCTATCTCAACCTGCCCAGGTACGTCGATATAACAGAGATCCGCAGGCACTTCGGTGTTTCAACAGAGACCATCAAATCGCTTAACCCGGCTCTGCGAGCATCAGTCATCCTGGGTGAAAAACATATCCCCAAAGGATACACCCTCCGGCTTCCTGCAGAGAAACAAACGAACCACCTGCTCGCCTCCCTGCCTACTACTTTTTATAAAAAGGTGCAGAAGCCCAGCCTCATTCACCAGGTAAAAAAGGGGGAAACAGCCGGGAGTATTGCCAGATTGCACGGCATTTCCCTGAAAAATCTGATGAAGGCGAACAATTTGGACCAATATGCAACTGTTTATCTCAAACAGCGACTAAGAATTCCCAAGCAATTCGACGCGGTGCGAGAAACGCCGCAGAATATCCCAAAAATCACAGCCCGCAGCAAGGCTAAAGCAATCAATTCCGGTCACAATCCGACAACACCTCTTCTTGCCGCGCGCAAAAAGCAACATATATCCGGAAAAGGGTACGACACTTTATAGGACAACGTTTTGATTCTTTGCCGGAAACCGAAGAAAATTTTTTTCGCTTTTACAGTAATCAACAAGAAAATACACCAGGTTCACCAATGAGGGATGCAATGGATATTACCAAGACAATACAAGAACTGAAAAAAAGACCGGAATTTACCGACAATGTGGGCATGATCCTCATCCACAATGGCGTCGTGCGCAATTGGTCAAGAAAGGATCGAACAACAGTCACTGCCCTTGAGGTCACCCCTGACCTCGGAAAAATTGAAACGCTCCGGCAGGAATATCTTCAACGAGATGGTATTTTTGAGATCATTATCGAAGCATGCTCCGGAACCTTCCAGCCCGGTGACGATCTCCTCTATATTATTGTCGCCGGCGACCTCCGGGAAAATATCAAGCCGGTTCTCGCGGAACTGCTTGATCGGATCAAATCCGAGGCCATAACCAAGAAAGAGATTTTTTCCAATTAATTATCAATATATCATCCGGAACCGGGAGATTGTCTTTTAGGTCTTGGAGAAATGGCTCAATATCCACATCTAATCGACCGAACCGACCATGGCTGTCTCAAAACATCACAACGTATTCGACCACTCATCGCTGCGGGCATGGGCAGATCGACCAATTGACGACAATTCTCTTTTCACCTCGACTGCACATTTCCTGCTGAGAATTCTGTTCATCACCCTCACCGAGTTTCAAAAGAGTGAGCTCTCTTTACGCTCGAGTGCCCTGACCTACACCATCCTGCTCTCCCTCGTCCCGATGCTGGCCATGAGTACTGCCGTCGTCAAGGGGCTTGGGGGCGGAGACCAGCTGCGTAAAGCGGCATATACCTACATTGCCTCCCTGGAGAGGAGCAAAAACAGTGCAATGAGCGATCATGGTGACCAGCTTGCCCCGGCGGCGGTGCTGCAGCCATCGGAAAAAAACACCGACCTGACCAGCCATCTTCGCACAGCCGTCGACACCCTTTTTGATTATGTCGACAGAACAAATTTTACCACCCTCGGAACCATCGGTATGGTTGGGATTCTGATCAGTGTGCTGCTGGTGCTCGGTAATATTGAATCGGCAATGAACGCCATCTGGAAAGTCTCCGCCGCACGATCACTGCAGAGGAAGATTTCCGATTATCTGACGCTGATGATCCTTCTGCCTATCTCCATCAACATCACTTTTGCCGCCAGCGCCTTTCTACAAAGCCCGGTACTGGCCTCAAAAATGGACCTCATCATCCCCTTTGACTGGCTGCAATCGCTTCTGCTCAAACCGATACCAATTTTTTTTATCACTCTGACTTTTTATGCGATGTATATCTTTTTCCCCAACACCAAAGTCAAAAATATCCCGGCATTGATCGGTGCCTCACTGGCTGCGCTTCTCTGGTTCACCGTGCAGAATATATATATCAGCCTGCAGGTGGGTGTTGCAAATTACAATGCTATTTACGGCTCTTTCGCCTCGCTGCCACTGTTTCTTGTGTGGATATTTCTCGGCTGGTTGTTCATTCTGACCGGAGCCCAAGTGGCCTTTGCCTTTCAGAATGTAAAAACTTACCGACTCACGCCCTTCAAAGCCTCGTCCTCTGTTAAACTCGGCGCGGCCTTCGACATCATGGATCATATATACACCGGCTTTGCAACGCATAAACCTGTCAGCGCCCGAAATCTGGCCGACGACCTCCCCCACTACGCCCCGGTGATCATTACAGATACCCTTAATACACTTATGAAAGCCGGAGTCATCCATATTTCACAGACGGATGAAACTCTGTTACCGACCTCACCCATCGAAGGATACGACAGACAAAACATCGTCAGCATAATTCTTGGTACCGATGCCCCGGACACTGCGGGTGGTATCATGAGTCGCCAGGTAATAGAAGCGGCAGGAGCACAAAGCAGTCGACATGATCCGGGGACCATAAAAAACAACACCCCGGATTAATGGTACAAGAAACGCTGGTTGCGCAGTCTTTAGAAAATATGTATCAACCTTTACAGAAGTGACGATTTTCTCTTGCGTGATGCGCTGGACAGTCTGCCAATAAACATGCCGACAAGCAAAACTCCGCCACCGGCCAGAAACCAATTGATCGATTTATCTTTATTCAGCTTGTTGTTTTCTTCTTTCAGCATAGCCATTTCCTGGGCAAGCAATTCATTTTCCTTTGTTGCTTTCAGCATGTCCTCTTTGATCAGAATCACATCTGCGGTATCCTCCTGTAGATTCTGAAAATCGGTCTTGACCTGATCTCGTTCCGTAACAATCGAGGCGAGTTCGGACTCGGTTTTTTTCAGGGTTGCCGAAATCTCATCAACTTGCCGCGCCTGCTCCATTTCTCTTTGTTTCATCTTTTCATTTTCGGCACGAAGAGACGCAACAACTACGGAAAGTGGGGGATCAGCACTCAGAAACCTTTTTAACATCCACCCTTCTCGCCCGTCAGGAAGACGGATCATGGCATATGCATCGTTTTCCTGAAGAAGGTCAACAGCGGCCCCATCTTTCACCATACTGATAATTTTATATTCATTGCCCTGACCGGTTCTGACAACTACTTCGGCGCTGGGCTTTACATAACGGGTAGCCGCATTCACCGTTTTCACTGAACAGAAAATGGCGCTGCAGGACAGCAAAAAACCCAACAGCAAGAAAAAGACGAAGACCGGCGATATTTTTATGGTTAGTCTGGTAAGCATTATTTTAACACTCCTTACACGTTTTTTCACAGGACTCCGGGCAGCTGAAGCTTATTCTGGCTCCTCATTACCGCCGCGTCAAAAGATTATCTGTGATAATATTTTTCGTTATTAGATATAACATCTGGATACAACACCTCGGAAAATGTTTCAAGCGAAACCTCAGTCTCTCTGCAGTCAGGCACATGCCAGACCGGGGCAGGCAGAATACCGAATTACCTGATCCAGTTCGACAATGCAGCCACTGCGGCATCCTGTAAAAACTTGAGCATTTTCGGGGAATCAAACAGCACCTTGCACAACTCGCATTTCCGATAGGTAACAATCTCGCGTGCCTTGATGCCGGCAAAGGAAGCGATACTGGAAATGCCCATTAATCTGATACAGTTGTAGAGCGGCACATTCTCGCTCCTGGTAAAAAGTTGATCGATTGAGTGGTTCTCGAGATTGCCGAGGAGGAAAAAGTTAGTGGTGGTAAAGTGGCTGCCTGCATCGCAACAGGCGTACATATTCAGATCCGGCGCAAGATAGGGGTTCATGGCACAGCGATTTTCCTGATAATCGGTGCAGATCGTTTTTCGGCCAAAGGTTTCCGCCCGCCCGGCATAGATAACCGGTTCCGGGAAGAATTTCAGCGTATTGTCTCTAAGGAATTGTTCATACGCATCATCTTCCCTGGTGAAATCCGTGACAAAGGAGATAAAGTAGTCAATGCCTTTTGTCCGACAACCATTCGCTGCGTTCAGCACATTGTGTCGCGGTACATGTTGCTGGTGCCACCTGCTGTAACTCATGCGCAGTTGGGAAAGTCCACACTCTTGGAGCATCCCCAGCAGTTGTTCAGTTTTTTCCGGAGTTTTAGCCCAAGAGCTGTTGGTGACGATCCTGGTATATATCTTCAGTTCCCGGCAAAGACCAACCAGTTCGAGCAGATCGTCAAAATAGATGAACGGTTCACCGGCGGTAAAACTTATGCCGCGAACACCAGCCGCCGCCATTTCCCGGATGATCTCTTTCGCTCTGCCAAGCTCCATCTTTGCATCATCGATCGTATCTCCCGCAGCCACACAATGACCACACCTGATATTACAGCGGTTTGAATAGCCGAAGGCTATTTTTCTCATCATCCTCATCACTCCTTTGCAACTGAGAGGTATTGGTATTGCTGGATTCAGGTCTTTACCATAGTTTGCAATGTAATGCTCTGTCACCGGCAGAATCAATGGCTCAAGAGATGTCGTTGCCGACAATCGCCTCCCCTTGGTAAGCGTTTCAGCTTCTTTCACCACTTTTCGCCTGACTATATATTAATGATATCTTTTTCTTGAAAGATACCATTTGATGCAGTATTCATCTAATAATGCAACTCAATGAATCAGAACAATTTTTCCGCTGTCAGCGGTGTTTTTTAAACCATTTTTTCCACAAGAAGGTCAAATAATTTAAAGAGGATGTGACAATGAGTGTGCTAAAAGAATTTAAGGAATTCGCGGTAAAAGGAAATGTCGTCGATATGGCTGTGGGTATCATTATCGGTGCTTCGTTCGGTAAAATCATTTCCTCTCTTGTCGGGGATGTGGTTATGCCACCAATCGGCGTGCTCCTTGGGGGAGTCGATTTTTCTAATCTGGCGATTACCGTCAAGGAAGCGGCAGGAGATATACCGGCTGTCGTCATCAGCTACGGCAAGTTCATCCAGACGGTCGTGGACTTTACAATCATTGCTTTCGCAATTTTTATCGTCATCAAACTCATTAACTCGCTGAAGCGCAAAGAGGAAGAAGCTCCAGCGGCGCCACCGGAGCCATCGGCTGAGGAAGTATTGCTTACGGAAATTCGTGATCTACTCAAAGAGAGGAAGTGAGCGTTTCGCTAGGAGATTGTCCGTTTTCTTGCGACCAGTGGAGCATCCGGCCAATACTACTTGTTTCAGCGATCGAGGTGGCCGGAATTATCCGCCGTCTACCAGTGGGATCGGGCTGCATTGTCCGATCCTGAACCTTCACCTGCAAGCCCCGCACCCTTGGCTATGATGTGGTTATAGCTGTTCGTCAGCTTTGCAAGAGGCACAACCTCGCGATTTTTGCACTCTATCACAGTGCAGATACGTTCTTTCGTGAGGACATCAAGAATAAAATCCATAAACTGATAATCATGGTCCGGCCAGGCGAGATTTTTGTGCTCGGGACCGAAATAGAACCAGATATTCTCCCTGAATTCACCCCCATCATGGAGGGTATAGCCTAGGTTTTTATAGGTATAGGAACCGCCGTCCAGAGGCGGCAGGTGATCACTGGTGGCAATGATCAGACTGTCCGGGTCCATTTCCCGAAGCTTGGTGATATAATCCGCCACAGCCCCGGCACGATAATAAAATTGCTGAATGGCCAGATAGGCCTGGGAGCCCGGTTTGACTCCGACCACATCGACCTTTGGCGGAAAGCGTTCAATGTCGGTCTTGTGCGGGAGATGGCCATAGGTGCCGAGCACATAATTGAGAAACGGCTTGCCGTCGGCAAGAAGTTTTTCGACATAGAGAAGATTCTGCGTAAGAAGATCGCCGTCGAATATATAGCTGTCGGGAAGGTCATAGTTAAGATACGTCTGCCGGTCTTCGGCATATATCGACGGAAAATTTGTCTCCTGGAAGCCTATCGATTGATACGCTTTTTCCGAATTAAAAAAATCGGGTTGATACGATTGCGTCGCTATCGTTCGATAACCGGCCGCAGCGAGCAGGTTGGGCAGACAGGGGGTCGGCTTACCGGTAAACATACTGAATTCGGCCGGACTATAGAGCTCGAAAGCCGGAACACCACAGAGCAGCTCAAATTCAACCTCGGCTGTGCCGCCACCAAATACCGGCGACCTGGCTGTATGCATATTCTCCCGGAGCTTGTCAAACCTGGGCGGGGCCGGCGGCGTACGAAATTGTAAAGCCGAAAAACGCTGCGGATCGAGGAAAGATTCGAGGACAAGGATATGGACATTGCGGCTCTCCTGCAGGGCATTTACCAGCAGGGCCGGATTTCGCTGCGGATCATCGACCACCGGCTGCATTGCCAGATCGGCCAGGGCCTGACGCTTAGTCGCGGCGAAGAGAAACAGGGCGGTCGTGCGACCCATTACCGCCGAGGTTAAACGATCGGACCAGGGGATGATGGTCAGCCCCGAGCTATGCGCTACCTGAAGGAACTGTTGCGGCAGAGTGTAGGCGGCAACTGGTGGTGCCGCCGCAAGAGCCAGGAGCAAAAAAGGTACGGCCAGCTCCCCAAGGGAACGCTTCAGATTTTTGATAAAAACCACCGTCCAGACAACCAGGGCGCCCCAGACTCCTATCCTCGCCCAAATCGGCGAGACGTTGAGCCCCTCCGGCAAAAGGAGCAGCTCATCGAGCTTGAAGACACTATGCATATAGACAAAGCGCAGGTCGATAACCAGATAGAGCACGATAATCGGCAGCGCCGCAAGCAAAATGCGCCAGGGCGTCGGGCGCAGAAGATACAGCAGCGCCGCATAAGCAACAATCAGGTAAGGTAATTCGAAGCGTATGGCACTGCCGAAATCCCGTATCCCGCCGACCAGGCCAAACGACCAGGAGATGGCCCAGAGAACCAGCCCGAGACCCGCGGCTGAGGCGACCGTTACCATAACCGACCAGAGGAGAAGCAAGCCATCTCTCTGCTCCGTGGAGGAGTACAGGTGAAACGATTTCATGAGCATGAACGTGTTCGATCTAAAAAATATATTGACAGTGACGTAAGAAAGGATACATCAAAAAACTTCACCTTTTCAATACGATACCTTATCGACAAATATCGACAAAACGGCGCCACTCCACAACAGGAGGGCAAGAGCGATGCTGACAAAGACTGCCGCGCTGCCGATGTCTTTGGCTCGTTTTGCCAGCGCATGATACTCGGCGGAAGCGAGATCGACCACCGACTCAATTGCCGAATTTAACAACTCGACGACAAGAACGGCAGTAGTTGCCAAAAAGAGCAGCCCTTTCCATTCGGAGGACAGCGGCAAAAAAAACAGACCTGCCGAAGCAAGAGTGACGAGGTACAATTCCTGCCGAAAAGCTGCTTCGGTGGAAAAAGTACTGCGTAAGCCCTGCAGCGAATAGGAGCCGGCGGCCATAATTCTCGCGAAACCGGTCTTTTTAGGTGGTTTACCAGCCATATTCTGTTATTGCATAGCGGAGATGAACTATGAGGTGCTGCCCTTCTCGGTAATAAACTCCTGGGCGATGAGCATCACTTCTGCATCGCCATAAAGAGCAACAGGGCCTAAAGCGGGTAAAAAATACTCCGTTAATTCAACACAGTCAAGGTATCTCGGAATTAAGTTTTGTCTTAATTCTCCCAGCCAGCGAGTAAATGTCAATCGGCGCAGCGGTATTAACGGTCACCACATTGAAGTGCTCATGCTTTTGTAACGGCTGCCACTTGGCATGCTGCATCTCGAGGACCTTCAAGTCAGCATCGGAGACATCGTTTGTGCGCTGCAGAATACGCTCATATAATGTCTCGATGTCAGCTGTGCACTGCAAAATTACAAATGGCGCCTGTCTGCTTTTGGCCAGGTTTCGAAATTGCTCTCGTTCCCCGTGGTGCAAAAATACCGCATCGACAATCACCGGATAGCCGGCATCGAGAACCTGGGATGCCAGCTCCTCTAGTTTTCCGTAGGTCTTTTGCGTTGCTTCCGGGCTATAGATGCCTTTTCCCGGCGCAGCCTGTCCATCATCCTCCGGTTTCAAGCCAAACAATCGCTTACGTTCGACATCTGACCGAAGACGAATTGCCCCTAACTGTTCTAAAAGTAATTGACTTACCGTGCTCTTGCCCGAGGCCGACATGCCCCGGGTGATGATGAGCTGCGGTTTTGCCGTTCTGACGCAGGTCAAGGCCAGGTCCAGATACTCGAAGAAATCCTTCTCGGCTGCAGCTTGTTCCTCCTGCCCTATTCCAGGCTGATGGGCACGAATTGCATCGATCTTGGCACGCACCAGGGCACGATACACCTGATAAAAACGCAACACCCCAACCCCGGTATAATCGCCGGTATGTTCAAGGTACTGATTCAAGAAACGCCGGGCCAGTTCCGGCTGTTTTCTCTCCTGCAAATCCATGACCAGAAAGGCGACATCACTCATGACATCGATCCAGCGCAGGTTCGGGCTAAACTCGATACAATCAAACAAAATCGGAGCATCGTCAATCCAGGCGATATTGCGCAGATGCATATCGCCATGACACTCACGGATAAAACCGGCCGATTTACGTTGAACAAAATAAGAATGCAGAGTATGGGCGGTTGCCCCACTCCAGAATTCCAATTCATCCAGCAGGTGCAAGGCCCGGCTGTCTTGTACATGTTGCCGTATCTGCTTAAAATTCTCTTCAACGGGTTGCAGGACCGTTTCCGGGTCACCATAGGGCGTCGTGGCCTCGGCAACATCGATTTGCTTATGGAAGCTTGCTATGTGCCGCGCCAGCAGATCAATGTGCCCGGCTTGTAATGCGCCGCCGGCCAGCAATCGATCAAGCTGTGCCTCCTGGGGGAAGGCCAGCATCTTCACCGCATACTCAATCGCCTCCCCGTCACCAGCCCATTGCGGATGATCAAATGTGCCGGTTATCGGCACGACGGACAGGTACATCGCCGGCGCGAGTCTTTTATTTAAGCGTAATTCCTCCTGGCAATAAAAATGGCGCTTTTCCAGAGTGGAAAAATCGAGAAAGCCCAGATTGACTGATTTTTTGATTTTATAGGCATAGGAGCCAGCCAATATCACCCAGGAGATGTGGGTCTCGATCAAAGCACATTTGTCAACAGGGGGATCATATGCCTTGGGCTGCAACAACGAGTTAATCAGAGAGAGAGGTTGCAGAGTGTCTGCGCTCATCGTGAAGACCTCCGTTATTATGATTGCCGTCTGCTTGGATTTGTCACACGTCCTACTTAACCATAACTTACTAACAAATTGCAAGAGCATTGGCAGGGCACCAGTCATTAGCGAAATTGTCCGCACCGGAGTAACCGCCCTGGAAAAACAGTAAGAAGGAACGGGCGCGGGGGTTCTCATTGCCGGCCACTGCGCAATGGGAGTCCTCACTCCGCCCGTATGGCGTCCACCGGATTCAAGCCGGCGGCATAGCGAGCCGGTAAAACACCGGCCAACAGCCCGATCCCGGCCGCCATCACCTCGGCATAAAGAGCATAGATCCATGGCGTATAGGTTGGCAGGGCCGGCACCAGTTCCCCTAAAAGCCAGGCGGAGCCGGCGCCGATAACCAAGCCGAACATGCCGCCTATGCCGGCCAGGACCACCGCCTCGCCGATAAAAAGCAGGAGGATCTGCCCGCGGTCGGCACCGATGGCCCGCAACAGGCCGATTTCCGGGGTGCGCTCATTGACGGCAATAGTCATAATGGTGACTATGCCGACAGCACCAACCAACAGGGATATCCCCCCCAGTCCTCCGACCGCGAGAGTAAGAATGCCCAGCACCGACCCGAGAACCTGCAGCATCTCCTCCTGGGTGGTGATGGTGAAATCCTCGGCGCCATGGATGCTTTGCAGCATTTTTCTCGCTCTTTCGACTATGGTCTTCGACTGCAGTCCACTCCGATAGAGGATATCGATTTCCATCAGGCTTTGCTGGTTGAAAAGACTCATAGCCCGAACTGTCGGGATATACACGGCATCATCTAAATCAAAGCCGAGCATCTGTCCCTTTGACTCCATGACCCCGACTACCCGGTATCGCTCCCCGGCAACCCGGATTATCTGCCCCAGCGGGTTGGCATCTCGAAACAGTTCATTCTTCACCCGGCTGCCGAGAACGACAAAAGACCTGGCAGCTTGGCTGTCATCTTCCGGCAGAAACCGTCCCTTGACGACCTTGATCTGCCACACCTCCGCCGCCGATGGGCCAACCCCGAGAATGGTCGTGCGCCGGCTGCGTTTGGCAAATTCCACCGGCCCATTGCCCTGAAGCACAGAGACCGTATCGATCACACCGGGGATGCGTCTGAGCGCCTCCTCGTCGGCAATGCTCAGTGGACGGACATTGTTGATAATTGCCCCGGAGGTGCCAAGGGTGGTTGACTTGCCCGGATTTATAGCAATTAAATTGGTGCCGAACTGGGTAAATTCGGCGACGGCAAACTTCTGCACCCCTTCACCGATCGAGGTCAACAGGACCACGGAGGCGATGCCAACGGCGATGCCGAGGATAGTCAGAAAACTGCGCAGTCGCTGGTCCGCTAACGAACTGTAGGAGAGTCTGCAGATATCACGGATAAGCATGACAGCTCAACGTCTTGAGAGGGAAAGCACCGGATCAAGCCGGGCCGCTCTGATGGCCGGCAGGACGCCGAAAAGAAGACCAGTGGCAACCGACACGCCAACCGCCGCCCAGAGAGACCACAGGGGAATCTCCAGCGGCAGATCAGGAAACACCTGCTCGATAGCCCAGATCGCGACGGCAGACAGCAGCAGGCCGAAGACAGCGCCGATAGTTGACAGGAAAGCCGATTCGGCAAGAAACAAGGTGACAATCCGGCTGCTCGGCGCACCGATGGCCTTCAACAGCCCGACCTCGCTGCGCCGTTGAGAAACGGCGATGAGCATGACATTCATGATCAGGATGCCGGCCACGGCAATACTGATGCCACCAATACCGGCCACGGTCAGGGTCAGGGCGGTGAAAATGCGATCGAAGGTGGCAAGGACGGCATCCTGACTGATAACCGTCACATCATCCTCCCCGTCGTGCCGCTGCCGAATAGTTTCTAGAACCTGCTCCTTGGCCCGGGCCATGGCGTCCCGATCAGTGACCTCAATCATGATTCTGAACAGGGAGGCGGTGTTGAAGAGAGCCTGGGCCGAGGCGACCGGAACAACGACAATATCACCCATATCCATGCCAATTGACTGACCTTTCTCCGTCAGAACGCCAAGGACCCGAAAGCGCCGGTCGCCGATGCGAACCATTTCACCAAGAGCCGAACTGTTACCGAAAAGCTCCTGTTTAATCTTGTAACCCAGAACACAGACGGAGGCGGCACGGGTGATATCGCCTTCGGGAAGAAATTGACCTCCGGCCATAGCCAGCCGGCGAATGTGCATGAGATCCGGCGTCGAGCCCAAGATCGACACTTCTCGCTCCAGTCTGCCTCGGGAGACCGGGGCGGCACCGACCGAAATCGGCGCAACATAACGTATGGTCGATGAGCGCAGCAGGGCCATGGCATCATCCAGGGTCAGATCTCTTGGCGTAATCCCTAACAAAGGTGGCGGCCCGCCGACCGTCTCCGAGCGCCCCGGCAGGACAATAAGCAGATTGCTGCCAAGAGACGAAAACTGATTGACAACATAGTTGCGCGCCCCATCACCCAGGGTTGACAGGACAACCACCGAACCCGCGCCGATGGCCATGGCCAGAAGCAGCAGCATGGTCCTCGTCGGATAGCCGGTTGCGGCACGAACGGCAAAGCGGATAATATCAATTATCTTCATAACTTTTTTGGGATCTTTTTCGGGATAATACCCCTTGTCAATGATCCGAATCGATCCGCCCATCGACCATATGGATCTGCCGTTTTGCCCGCCGGCCAAGTTCCGGATCGTGGGTTACCACGAGCAGGGTGATCCGCTGCCGGTTAAGGTCTTCGAGGATATCGATCACCTCCTTGCCCGAGACGCGGTCGAGATTGCCGGTGGGTTCGTCGGCAAGGAGGATATGCGGCCGCATGATGGTCGCCCGGGCAATTGCCACCCGCTGCCGCTGCCCGCCGGAAAGTTCATCCGGCCGATGCCGGGCCCGGTTGGTCAGGCCAAAGGCCTCGATCGCCTCCTGCACCCGTTTTTTTCTCTCGGACGGAGCCAGACCAGCCAGCATCATCGGCAGTTCGATATTTTCCGCAGCCGACATCCTCGGTACCAGATGAAAAAACTGAAAGATAAAGCCGATCTTATGACGCCGAAGAGCCGCCTGCCGGCTGTCGTCCAGCCCGGTCATGTCCTCGCCTTCCAGGAGATATCTGCCGCTGTCCGCCCTGTCGAGCAGGCCGATCATATTCAGTAAGGTTGACTTGCCGGAACCGGATGGTCCCATGATCGACACATACTCGCCGGTAGTAATCTCCAGATCGACATCTCGCAGACCGTACACCTGCTCGTCACCAACGGTAAAAATTCTGCTGATCCGCGTCAGGCTGATCAAGGAACATCCTCCGCGACAACTGCCGCAACGCCGTCTTTCAGACCCGGTTTATCGACATTGACGACCACCAGCCACCCTTCCTCCAGTCCGGTGATGATCTCGGTGAAAGCCCAGTTGGCCAGCCCTGTCTGCACCTGTTTTTCATACACCTTCTTGTCAGCCGCCTGGTAAACAAAAACCCTTCTGCCATCAAGAACGGCTTCGGTGGGGATTTTCAAGGCATCCTGCCGGGTAGCGATGATGATCTCGACATCGGCACTGTAGCCGGCAAGCAGGTCGTGAAAATCATCGGTATTGCTGAAGGCCGTCTCGATGTCGAGGGTCCGCGCCTGCTTCTCCACATCAAGGACATAGGGGGAAATGCGGCGCACCGTCCCAGCAAAATGCCTGCCCCTGAAGGCGTCCAGACTGATGCGGCTGTCCATGCCGACGCGAACTTCCGCAGCGTCGACCTCATCGATGGGAGCCGAGACATAATAGCAGTTGTTTTCAATGAGATCGACGGTCGGCGGGGTTTGTACACCAATTGGCGAGGGGGTGACATATTCATTCAACTCACCTTCAATTTTTGCCACCACACCATCAAAAGGCGCCAGCAGTCGGGTACGGGAAAGGTTTGCCCGGGCAACGTTGACCCGGGCCAGCGCCATCTGCACCGAGGACTTTGCCGCCTCGCACTGGGCCTGAGACGATCTGGCCTGGGTAATAGCCCGATCCGTCTGCTCCTTCGAGTCAACCTGCCGGCGAAACAGCTGCTCTGATCGTTTTGCGTCCAGTTTTGCCTGCTCTGCCGAGAGACATGCTGCATTGGCCTGTGCCTCGGCAAAAACAACCTCGCGCTCGGCCAGGACCAGCTGGGCCTTGAAATCGGCATTCCATATTTCCAGCAACAGGGCGCCGGCCTTGACCTGATCGCCCTCGCGAATGGGCAGGTGGGAGATTTGTCCGCCGATACTCGCGGAGAGTTTGGCTCTGCGGCAGGCTTTGACCGTGCCGGCGCGGGTGTTGGCAACGGTTTTTTCAATTACTCCCCGAACAACCGGTTTCACCATCACCTCAATGGGTTTGGGACGACTCTTGTGCCAGACAAGAAAAGCAACTCCTGCGACAACAAGCAGACCGACCATCCACCGCATGAGCCTGCGCATAACAGCACTCCTTCACGTTGATACGTTATTAACGCCGTCTACCGTGCGGCAAGATGCCTCGAACAAGCAGAGCGTCCCGCTTTGTTGAGAAAAAAAATGTCCATATTCTGGTTAATTGTTAATCAATTGCCTGTTAAAATACACCCACCCTTTACCTTAGGCAAGACCTGCTTTACCAATACTGGTATGGCGGTGTTACCAGGAATAACTCTACATGGAGAAGAGACAATGGCCGATCTACAACAGCGTATTCTTAATATTCTTCACAAACCACAACTTGCAGCTTTAGCGACGGTGACCGAAAAAAATAACCCCTGGGTTCGTTATGTGGTAACCGTCGGCGACGGAAATTTGGTAATTCGATGCGCGACCTTTGCCGACTCACGTAAAGTTCAACAGATAGAAAAAAATCCTAATGTGCATTTAACCTGCGGCGTTACCAGCTTGCAGGAAATGCGCCCTTATCTGCAAATCCAGGGTCAAGCCCGGGTCACCACCGACAAGGAAGAACGGCATAACTTCTGGAATGACTTACTCGCGCCCACCTTTTCCGGCCCGGATGACCCGAAATATTCGATCATTGTTATCGAACCCTACCGGATAGAATATTGCACTCCAGGCAGCTATGAACCTGAGGTGTGGACAAGATAGACGCTCCGCAAAAAGAACGTGGCCAAGAGTATAGCGTACAATGAAATGCGCCTCCGACATCGGGTATACCAGAGGAGGCATTAATCATTTTTTATTTGGTTCTGAAATATTTGTATCTTTCACTCCAGGAACATTACATGATTAACATCATGTGCAAATACCGGCCATTACAATTGACATAATGGGATTATTGGTTAATAATAAGCCATATTTGGCATCCTGGCCATTTACTGAATAGGTATAATTATAACTTATGAGCTGCATTGGTGGCACGCTCTAACAACTAAAAATGAGGATTATCGATGAAAAAAATTATCATTGCATGTGTCGGACTACTCTTGATGTTCACTTATGGTTGCAGCAGTGAAGACACGAAAGAAGCTGCTGAAAAAACCAAGGAAACCGTAATAGAAACCAAAGAAAAAATTGTGGAAACCAGCAAGGAAGCGGCAACTGCCACCAAGGAAGCGGCAATCGATGCAAAAGACAAGACTGCTGAAGTGGTTGGCGATGCAGCTACTGCTGTGAAGGAAACCGCAATCGATGCAAAAGATAAAGCTGCTGAAATGACTAATGATGCCGTGAAAGAAACCAAGAAAAAACCCGCGCTCGAAGGCTGCTGATAGCAGCACACCAGCCAACAGTCACAGGAAATAGTGCCGGTGAAACTTTTATGTCCGGAAAAACCACATAGAGTTTCACCGTAGTTTTTCGCTGTCTGAGAAGGGTTATGACGCAGGCTTGATCATAATGCCTTGATGAAAGCAAGATGAGCAGTGATCAAACTTTTTTCTCTCCCTGTTTATACCAGACATTCATGCTTTCCAGCGAACCTGAAATCTGGGTATTATTGATCAAGGTACCGGCGAAAGTATACTTGTTCTTGGCGAAGGTGATATTCATACCATAGCTGGTCGCCCTGGCAATGGTGTAGCAGGTCTTGATATGTGCCTCTGCCATCAGGACTTCCAGCTTTTGCAGCAGCACCCCGGCGAGTCCGCGGCCCCGGCCGTTTACATGGGTGGCAAAGTCAGTCATCTCGGCATTGGCCATCTTCTCATCGACCTCCGCTGAAGCGAGCGCCAATAATTTATTGTCCTGCCAGACTCCCGCATAGAGCACATTTTCAGCCATGGTTTGCCGTAGATAATCCGGATCGCTGATCGGAAAAGGATAGCTGGCAAAAACCTGCCGGTACAGCTCGCTCATCTGCCGACAATCAGCTGGTGTAGCAAGACGGACCTCAAGCCCTGGACCGGTTTCCTGATGATGTGACTCGGTGGCTTTGTCATGCGCTCTCGCCAGTACCGTCCGGACTCGCTCGAACGTAGGGTCAAGCATGCGATCCGGGTGATAATAGCGGGCCATGAACAGGCCATCTTCCCGGCCATTGTAAAAATTTGGAATAGCTGCCTCAAGCCGGTAACCACCCTGTTCAAAAAGAGTTCTGCTGCCGGCCGGGATCTTGGCAAAAATCTTTGCATAGCCCTTTTGCCTGGCCAGTGCATGGATATGATCAAGAATGTTCGGCAAATCAGCTTTGTCCAACTTCATCAGATAGACCCGGTCACTCACCGGGCCATGCTGCATCAATGAACTGCCGAAGTATTCGATCCGATCAATTGTCATCCCGCCGTTCCATCCGTGCATTATTTCGTGGGGTCAGACTGATCGTTTTATCGCAGTCTGAAAGCAGCCTTTCTATGCCGGTAACAGCTGTTTCATCGCCATCCTCAAGTTTCAGTTGCAGATGGCAGTCGCCACAATTACGATCGCAGAACTTCGTCTTATAGCTATCCGGTTCCTTGTAGGTTGTAATCACTCCTTCGTAATTTCTCAACACCACCTTGTTAGTCGACAGCGAGATCAAGTAGTTGGGAATAAGCGGTATCTTGCCGCCGCCACCCGGTGCGTCGACCACATAGGTCGGCACGGCAAAGCCGCTGGTATGACCGATCAGCGCTTCCATGATCTCGATGCCCTTGCCGATGGGGGTACGAAAATGCGACAGTCCTTCAGAAAGATCGCACTGGTAGAGGTAGTATGGTCGGACCCGGTTCTCAACAAGTTTGTGGACCAGAGCTTTCATGATCCTCTGGCAGTCATTGACACCGGCCAGCAGCACCGACTGGTTGCCCAGGGGAATGCCCGCATCGGCAAGTTTTTTCAGTGCCTGGCGCGAAGAACTGGTCATCTCACGCGGATGGTTGAAATGGGTATTGACCCAGAGCGGATGGTGCTTTTTCAACATATTTACCAGAGCATCGGTAATGCGATAGGGCAGCACGACCGGCATCCGGGTACCAATGCGAATGACCTGGACATGGTCGATCTGCCGTAATTCGGTGAGCAGCCAGTCGAGGTGGATATCGCTCAGCATCAACGGGTCCCCACCGGAAAGCAAGACATCGCGAACCTCGGGGGCATTACGAATATAGTCAATCCCGGCACGGATCTGTGCACGGTTGGGAATCGAATCGACATCACCTACTTTGCGTTTACGGGTGCAATGGCGACAGTACATGGAGCAGACATTGCTGACATGAAAAAGGACCCGATCCGGGTACCGATGGGTGATGCCCGGTACCGGACTGTCTTTGTCCTCGGACAGGGGATCGGCCATGTCACACTTTTCAATGTGCAGCTCCTGAGCGTCAGGGAATGCCTGGCGAAAAACCGGGTCGTTACGAAAGTCATGGCGATCGATCAAGGAAAGATAATAGGGCGTGATCGACATGGGGAACTTC
This sequence comes from Desulfocastanea catecholica, assembly GCF_054657295.1. Classification (NCBI taxonomy): domain Bacteria; kingdom Pseudomonadati; phylum Thermodesulfobacteriota; class Desulfobulbia; order Desulfobulbales; family Desulfobulbaceae; genus Desulfocastanea; species Desulfocastanea catecholica. The sequence continues at coordinate 46,665 of NZ_BAAHYZ010000013.1, read as the reverse complement.
TTCATGGTCAACTCGACCTTCCGCCTCTCAAACGGTTCGAGTTCAATATTAAGCAGTTTTTCGAATGTCTCGACGTCGGTGATAGAATTTTTAAGCTGCCAATGCCAGTTTTTCCACTGGGAGAGATCAACTTTTTCATCACTGAGATGGTCGGCAATTTTTTGCTGATTGTTGGAAAAAATATTAATTGTCATAAACTTACAGATCCTTGCATGCAACGAAACGCTGCCTTCGGTGCAGAGCAACATGATCTGCATTTCGGCCAGGCGTCCATTGAGCTGTGTGCTGGTTGTACCGCAACCTGCGGCTGGTTATTGACGCTTGCGTCCCAGACCTTCTTGGTTGAGGCTTCCGGGGGCTTTTCGTCTTTTCTTTGTCTTATTGTCTTACAGGATATTTATACGGCGGATATCGATTGATTTATACATCAATGATTCGTGTACGAACTATATTAACAAAAATGTTTTACCTTGTCAAGGGCCGCCCTCTGCCGCAGAGCAGCCGACACGGTATCTTGCCTTTTTGCAGGTGATCGAAGCAGGTGGCCAGAGGATTATTTTTTGGCGATTATGGGCCCTGTTTCCAGGATCGGAGCCGCCTGAATATGGCCTGCTTCCATTAAGTCGACAAGCTTTTCCAGGGCTATGGTCATAGCGATCTGCTCTGAGTCCGGCAGGTCGACAAGAGCGTTTTTTAGAGTATCCTGCAAAAGGGACGGGGTTGCGGCCACTAATTGCTCACCGGCCGGCGTGATGCAGATATGGATGAGACGACGATCTTTACTGTCGCGATTACGCTGCACCAGGTTTTTTTCTTCCAGCCTGTCTATAATGCCGACGATGGTGCTGGGACTGAGATAAACTTTTTCCGCCAGCCTGGCACTTGTTATCGGGCCGCTTTCCATTACAGCCAGAAGACAACCGAGCTGGGGGCCGGTAATTTTATGCTGAGTCGTCAGTTTGTGTGAATGGATGTCTATCGCCCTGATAATACGACGCAACGCCCGCAGGATTCGCAGTTCATAGCTTTGTGCGGGAATGTGCAGATCCTGATTGTTGGTTGATTTATTTTCTGGTACAGCTTTCTTCATTTTCATTTGGCCCGCACAAAGACAAGATATCGGATCGTTTATAAATTATGCAATTATCCGGCGCAAATTATCCGCATCTTTTGCAGCTTTACCGAAAATTTATCCCATTTCCTCCTCTTTAGCCATGATTTTTCAATTGATTTCTCAGGCTGCGATTCTCATTGTTGGGTTCCAACATCAATACATGAGGTTAGGTAAGTATAAAATAATTTGCGGGAAAATTGCGAGAATAACAGTGCCGATAAGCGTTGCCACCATAAAGGGCGCAATTCCTTTAAAGATAGACTCAAGAGCCATTCCCCCTCCGGGCAGTCCTCGGGCTACGCCATAAACCACATACACATTAATCCCTACCGGTGGAGTGATAATCCCCATCTCGGTTACCATGACAATGATGATGCCAAACCAGATCGGATCATAACCAAGGTCGAGAACCAGAGGAAAAAATATCGGCACCGTCAGCATCACCAGGGCGAGGGAATCCATAAAACAACCGCCGATAAAGTACACCAGCACCACCATGCCAAGAATTAAAATTGGCGGCAGATCAAAACTGCCGATCCATGTGGCAATATCGTACGGAATTCTTGTCACGGCTAAAAATTTCCCGAAAACAGTTGCTCCGGCGACAAGCATCATCACCATGCAGGAGGTTTTCAGTGTTTCGTACAGGGCATCGACGAAGCGCTGCCAGGATAACTGCCTGCGTACAACAGAGACAAACAGCATGCCCATGACACCTACAGCGGCGGCTTCGGTGGGAGTAAACAAGCCATAAAACAGGCCACCCATAACCAGAGCAAAAACAGCCAGGGTTTCGCCCATCCCGCTCAGGGATTTTATTTTTTCCTTCCAGGTAAACGATTCCCCTCGCGCCCCCTGTTCCGGCATAAAATGACACCAGATCATTATGGTGATGATAAAAAGAACAGTAACCAGCAATGCCGGCAGAATACCGGCCATAAACAACCTGCCGATGGACTGTTCCGTCAAAATACCGTACACGATCAGCACGACACTCGGTGGCATAATCATGCCTATTCCGCCACCTGAGGCAACAGAGCCTGCGGCCAGTTCGTCGGCATAGCCAAATTTTCTCATCTCTGGAAGTCCGACAGTAGCCATTGTTGCAGCTGTCGCTGCACTAGACCCACAGACAGCTCCGAAAGCAGTGCAGGCGGAAACCGTAGCGATGGCCAGGCCACCCTTGGTATCGCCGAGAAATCTATATGCCGACGCATAGACCTTGCCGCTTATCCCCGAGTTAAATGCCAATTGACCCATCAGGATAAACAGCGGAACCGTAGTCAGGTCATAAGAAGAAAAGACTTCATAAAAATCTTTGGCCAGAAGATTCAAGCTCCCATTAACCGAGCTCATAATGCTAAATCCTAAAAAACCAACCATGGCCATGACATATGCTACCGGCATTCGCGTCATAAAAATCGCGATCATCAAGACAATGCCACTAATACCGATCAATGTGGGATTCATTATTTTGTTAATTTATTGAAAGTTTGAAAAATGCTATTGACGATTGTCAAAGTGAATATGACAAAACCGCAGGCCAAAATAAAAATTATGGCGTACTCGGGAAGTTGCAGATTCATAGACAACACGCCTGATGCCTTCGAACTTATACTGAAGTGAAACATTCTCCAGGATACCAGCATAAACAGAGCCAGACTCAGAAGCTCAGTACACAGCTCGACGATATGCCGTATTTTGGGTGGAAGTTTTCGGGTAAAAAGTTCAACGCCTATATGCCCATCTTTCTGATGGGTAAAAGGCAAGGAGCAGGCGATGGCCAAGGCTCCCATAAAACTAACCAACTCAAACGTACCAAATATCGGATATTTAAACAGGCGTCCAATCACATCCAGGCAGGTCAATACCGCCATGCCCATCAACAACACGGCCCCAACCATTTTTAGCTTATCCGATACGAATAACAATGTTTTCTGGATCGATTCCATTGAGGGTATCTTCTCTACTGAACTCATTTTTTTCAATAGGGGGGCAACAATCTAGGAACTTGGCCCCCCGCTCACTCTGTAACTCTACCGGATTACATGTTGGCTTTCAGTGCCTCACGAATTATTTTGACGACTCCAGCTCCGTCCAGGTTCTTTTTATCAAGGTCGGCGGCATATGCGTCAATGACCGGTGCAACTGCCGTTTTCCATCTTTCAACCTCTTTGGGGTCAAGACCGCTGACAGTATTTCCCTGCTCGAGAAAAAACCTTAACCCTTCGAGATCACTGCTATCCCATGCTTCGCCATGCTTGATCGACCAGGCAGTGTTGATTGCTTCTATAGCTTGCTGGTCTTTTGCATCAAGAGTCGCCCATTTAGCCTTATTCATGGTTACAAAAAAGGTGGTCGTATATGCCGTTGCATAACTACCGACAGCATTTTTCGTTACCTCACCAAGTTTCCAGCCGAGATTTGATTCAAGCGGATGTGCACTGCCATCAACGACACCTTTTTGCAAACTCTGATAAGAGTCAGGCATCCCCATCGCCACAGGAGTGGCACCAAGCGCTTTTACCAATTCAGCGCTAATACCGGTAGATCGCATTCGCAGTCCTTTCAGATCTTCAAGTTTGGTAATAACCTTATCACGGGTATGGATGAATCCCGGTCCATGGGCATGGAGGTACATCAATTTGGTATCGTCGAACTCCTTGGGTTTAACCTTACTATACAGCTCGTTGGCGACGCTGGTCGCCACAACGCCGGAGGGGTAGCCAAAGGGAAGATCCAAGGCTCCGGTCACCGGGAATCGTCCACGATTGTAAGCAAGTACCGAGAGGCCGACGTCGCTGATTCCATCAGCGACACCACCATAGATCTGTTGTGCTTTAAGGAGGCTGCCGCCGGGGTAATACTCAACCTTTACACGCCCTTCTGTCTGCTTTTCCACTTCCTTACACCACGCTTCGGCGAGTTTGCTCTGGATGTGGGTTGGTGGAAAGAAGTTACTGTACTTCAGAGTAACTGTCTCTGCGGTCGAGACGGTCGGGAATACAGCGAACAATAAAAAAAGCGCGAGGATTGAGATACTGGGCAAAAAATTTTGTTTCATGTGCAGCCTCCTTAGATGTTATTTAGATGTTGTTTACTGTGAAACTCACTATATGATATATGAGATTACTCCTCTCGATATCTTTCTACATGGCACAGGAAATGAAGAGTTCATTTTCCAATTTACCTGTCTTACCAAACATTTATATAAATATTCTTCATCAAAAAATGTCTTTTATCAGTACTTCTTTTCATTTCATCGATTCAACCTTACATGCCTTATTACATGTTACCCTGCCGCGCATTTGTCTGATTCTGGCGCATAAATCCACACAATTCTCAGATGTGCAAAGTAAAAAAGCGGCCGAAACAGAGCTGTCGTGGCATTATACCCGGCAATTTTTCTGGATATATATCCGAAAAGATAGATAAATCGACGACGCGAAGCCGGTTTCATTCTTTAGAAAACTTCATCCAGATTTCCAGGGCATCTTGAGTCTGGGTTATTTTTATATCGGAAAAGCACTTCTTGCAAAGGTTGATCATGGATTTATTTTCAGGCAGGATAGTGGCCAGAAAGCCCTCGAAGCCATTTGCCGAGGCAACCCTTTCGAGTTCTTTAAAGATATAGCCGGCAATCCCCTGATTTTGAAAATCTTCTCGAACGACAAAAGCCACCTCGGCCCATGTATCATCCATTTTTGCATAGGTTCCGATGGCGACAATCTCTTTATTGCCCTTGGTTTGCACAAGGCCGATCAGTGAAATATTTTTGCGATAATCCATGGTAGCCCAATGCTCCTGAGCCATTTTCCGTGAAAAAATCTTCACCGCATGAAAAAAACGCAGATAGACAGTCTCTTCGTTTAAGGAATAAAAAAAATTGCGATAGGCAATTTCATCAGAGGGGAGAAGCGGCCGCAACGACATGGTTCTGCCGTTTTTTAGTTTTATACGGCTTTTGTACTCCTCGATAAATATCAGATCTTCGGCCAGTGGTGGCAATTGATCGGGGAAGATGTAATGATTTTTTTTCGCTTGCTCGATAAGGCTCTCCCGAAAATCCGGATGGGCAATCTGGCACAGCTCAATAACACGCTGACTAATGCTTTTTCCTTTAAGCTGAGCGATGCCGAACTCTGTCACCACAAAATTAACATCCGCCCGGAGAGTAGCTACCCCGGCGCCGGCACTCAGGTTGGCAACAATCCGGGAAACCTTGCCGCCCCTGGCCGTTGCAGGGAGGGCGATTATCGAGAATCCGCCTTTTGACAGGGTTGCCCCGCGGATGAAATTTGACTGATCCCCTGTTCCACTGAAAAATTGCTTGCCGACAGAATCAGAACATACCTGCCCTGTCAGATCGACCTCCAGGGCAGAACTGATGGATATGAAATTATCGTTTTTGCCGATTATACCTGGCGTATTCACCCAATCCGCCGTGCCAAAGTAAAACTGGATATTGTTGTCTATATAATCGTAGGCAATCCTTGTCCCCATACAAAAGGTCGCTACTGCGCGATCGGTCATGAAATTTTTATATTTGTTGGTAATAATGCCCTGTTTGATGAGAGGAATGAATGCATCGGAAATCATGTGGGTATGGATGCCAAGATCATTTTTGTTATCAAAATATTTCAACAAGGCATAGGGCATATGCCCATAGCCCACCTGCAAGGTGCTGCCGTCATCAACGAGATCCCTGACGTATTGCGCAATTCGGGCGGCGGTACTGTCTTCCACCGTTTCCTGATCGATACATATCAATTCCTCCTCAAAGGGAACCAGATAGTCAATGTCCTTGATATGCAGAAATCCGTCGCCATGGGTTCTGGGCATCCGCGGGTTGATTTGCGCTATAACTGTTTTTGCACTCTTCACTGCCTCCAGGGTGACGTCGACGGACACACCCAGGCTGGCAATGCCAAAGGCATCAGGGGGGCTTATCTGGATAAGTACCGTATCGATAACAATCTGTTTATTTTTGAAAAGCTGCGGCAGCTGGGAAAGGTAGGTTGGGATATAATCAATCTTTCCTTCAAATGCCGCCTGCTGCATCTTGACTGGTACAAAAAAGAGTTTTATCGAGAATCGCTCCAAAAAGGCGTCATCGTCGAGGTAATCGGCGAGAGTATGGGCCAACATCTGAAAGATCATGATATCGTTCAGGTGGGGATTATTTACCAGAGTATGAATAAGATGCTGGGGCTCGCCGCAGCCCGAACCAAGGAAGATACGGCTGCCGTTTTTGATGGTTGACAATGCTTCGTGGGCCGTCACTACCCTTCCTTTGAACCTGTGGTCTTTTACCATTTCCGACGATCCTCCCCTTCCCTTCTGCATTTTTTTAGTATGCCGGCTAGAACCGCAGTGTTTCATGGCCTGTGCATGAGACAGCCGCAGGTGTCTACAACAAAGCTCCCTATCCTACCCTGAAAGAGCATTTCGAACATTTAAAAAATACATCCCGTCGAGCCTCGTTGAGTTTCAACAGACCCTCGGACAGAGGTGCAGTGCGAATAGCAGCACAGGTAACGCCTGTTGCAAACTGGTCATAAACCGACAAAACCGACGCCTTTTCTCGTGAGGAAACCGGAAAACCTCAACGCAGTCACAGACCGCCTGTGAATATACTGTGACTTAGGAAAACTTCAATGATAACGAGGGAAATAAGCAGGGAATCGAAGCATGCCCCGGCAGGAGTAACGAGCTGCAGCTACCCTGTGGATCTGCCCTGAATGGTTGGTGGGGCATTATCCGCAGGCTGCATGAAAATCGTCAAACAGGTGAATCGTTTTGATTTGATGGGATCTTTTCAGGTACTCAAGGGTATTGTAACAACCGAATTTTCTCCGCCAAAATCATCTTTTTCCCGGGCCGGGTAAGTTGGATCGGCCATTCGACGCGAACTATCGAGGATATAAGCAAACCGGTGTTCACCGGCAGGAAGCCGGAGGTTCAGTTCCCAGTAGCCGGTGTTGCCGATTTGCCTCATTTCCATGCGCTGCCATCCATTAAACGTTCCGGTCAGTTCGACTCGACTCACCGCAGGCTCAAAAATGACGAATCTTCCGGCAGTCGTCTGTTGATCGGTTGCATCTGGTGCATCTGGTGTCAGATTGAACAAGATAAGAGTCGCAAGAGCAAATCCGGCCCCGGTGTAGATCATCGGCCTGAGCAGGTAGCGTATCCGGGTCTTCAGATCCGGGCGGATGCGGGTTTCTGCCGGAACCAATACTTTTAGTTTTTCCGGCTGGGTTCGCAGCAGTTTCTCCTGGTCAAGAAGGGCAACGGTTTCCTGGAAGAATTCCTCTTCAGAATGAATTTTCTCGATGAACTGAACCTTTTCTTCCAGGTTGAGTTCGTTGTCGATATACATACTGGCAAGATAGTCCATCATTTACCTCCATCACTCAAGATTTCCTTGAGCCTGATCCTGGCACGGTGTACTTTCACTTTTACATTTGCCTCGCTGATATTCATGATCCTGCCTATTTCGGCATAAGAAAGGTCTGCCCCGGAAAGGAGAGAGAGCAGTTCGCGGTCGAAAATCGGCATTTGTTGTATTGCCGCAAGAACCCGGGCATACGTCTGCCGATCATCGGCATTCTGTTCCGGGCTGTTTTTTTGATCGGCATGGTCTTCCGGCTCAAAATGTTCGGTTTTAGGCTTCCGAAAGGCATCCATCGCCGCATTTCTGGCGATGGTGTACAGCAACGATCGACTGGTTTCGCCGATATTGCTGTAGCGCCGCAGGTAACGGGTAAAGCTCTCCTGGACCAGATCACAGGCCAGATGGTAGTCCCCGGTCATTCTCAGCAGATAGGCAAACAGACCGTCTTTACTGTTTTTATAAAACACATCGTAATGTTCCATGTGATTGTGGTGAGAAGTGTTCGCTGACCGGGATATCTTCTGTCATTTTTTCCGAGCACCAGAGAGGCCGCTTCCATTTCGGCCTCTCTGGGATCCGAAGCACAGGATGAACTATTTGCCGCCGCCACCCGAACCGCTGCCACCTGAACCGCTGCCACCTCCATCACTACCGCCGGAACCACTGCCGCCGGAACCACTGCCGCCGGAACCGCTACCACCGGAGTCACTGCCGCCGGATCCACTGCCGCCGGAGTCACTGCCGCCGGAGTCACTGCCGCCGGAGTCACTGCCACCGGAACCGCTGCCGCCGGAACCACTGCCGCCGGATCCACTGCCGCCGGAACCGCTGCCGCCGGAGTCACTGCCGCCGGAACCGCTGCCACCGGATCCACTGCCGCCGGAGTCACTGCCGCCGGATCCACTGCCGCCGGAACCGCTGCCGCCGGAATGACTGCCGCCGGATCCACTGCCGCCGGAACCGCTGCCGCCGGAACCTTTACCACCTGAGTCATTGGCTCTGCCAAAAGACTGAGCATTTTGATGTGCAGCCCGACTGGGTCCGGTTCGCTGGGCTTCATCGGCAAAGCTATGCCGCAGCTGTTCCATATTTCGAGCTGTATATCGGTTTTGTAACGCTTGAGAAACGGTATCTGACACATCCGTCGATGTAGCACCCAACCTTACCATCGAACGGACTGTCTGCATGGTCTGCAGTGAGAGATCCTCGGCCTGGTTTCTTGTTTGCTGGCGAGTCCGGACCTGCAATTGGGTCATTATCACGTCCATTTCCTCATTCGTCATTCCTGCCGCCAGACTGTCGGCTATTGCCTCGGCCACGGGTTCCATTGTTTTTCTGTCTGCAGAGAGCGACCTGGCCTGCCGATAGGAATAACTGTATCGATCGCGCACCCGTTCCATGGCGGCAATAACCTGGTCCTCCGGAACCTGTTTGGCCATCCCTTCCATGGCCTTATTCATTAACGGTTCGGTCGGCAAATCCTCCTGGGCCGCATTCTGTAGGGTCTGCTGGGCGCGGACGATATTTCGCTCTTGGTATCTCTGCTGATGCATCAAGGTAAACATCCTTTGCGCCTGAGCTTCAGGGATGCCCTGAATATTCATTTCCCGTGTGAGCTGGTGGACACGTTCCTGCGCCGGGGTTGACAGAGGAATTTCCTCGGCATAAGCCCACGTCGAAAAAACCAAAAGAGCAGCAAAAAACAGATATGTCTTTTTCATGATAATACCCTCCCTGCGTTAAGTAAAAAAGTGAAGTGCGTTCATCTCTATAACGTTGGCGTCGCAGAGAGGTTACAGTCGAGGTTCGAAAATACAATTTTCCGAGCCGAAATCATCTTTTTCCGTCTTGGGACAAACGGGCAGAAAGTTTTCGCCATCGACCTTATAAAAATACCTGAACGGTTTGTCAGCCGGTACGGTCACCTGCCAGACCCCTTTTCGCTGAGTAAGCGCCTGGCCCGCATAGCTGTTCAACGAACAGAAAAACTCTACACTTTCAGCAGGCGTATCGAGATACAAGGTCACCTCGCGCCCATTCATTTTGTAAAAATGGCTGGAGCAGGAAGGGAGAACGAGGCAAAATAGAACGAACGCTACATGTATGGATTTCACAGCCGCACCTCCTTTTTTTTGGTTGCCTGGTCGGTGGTTTTTTGTTATGGCCTGGAAAGGGTCTGGTTATTTTTCAATATACCACTTCCTATCTACATAAACGAGCATCATGCCAGATCCCGCGGAAGTAGTTTCCCATCTTCCTTGCTTGAAAATATGCCGGGCAATGCATACAAAGGCAAGAGAAGACAGTTCAGCAGGCTTAATGGAATGACGCCAAACATGACGACGGCGTCGTCAATTGAGTACAAAAACCATAAAAAACTACTAAAATAACACATACTATGCCATTGAGTTATATTTTAACAGCACTGCTGATCGTGGGAATAAGTACCACCGCATATGGCGAGGACGAGCAGACGGTGCCCGACAACGTCTATCCTGATCTGGAATATGCCCTTGCCCTTTCCCGGTCGTCGGCTGATATCGAGCCGAAAGAAGTAGCCTCCCTCATACAATTCGTCGGTTCCAGGCCGGACGATTCGAGCATGAGCCTCAAGGAGCGGCAGGGAGCATCCGGTGCTTTTTATGCCTTTTCGATCAAGGCCGATCTTGACCATGTTCTCGACTATGTCTACAACCCGGATATTCCCGTCTATGTCACCATGCCCTCGTCATTGTGGCAGCATGAATGGTTGACGCCGCACATAAACGATGCACTGAAAAACCTGCCGCGCAAGGTGGAATCGGCTGCTGACATCCGCCTCCTTCGCGGACGGGATCACGAGGTCATCACCCCGGACACCAATACCGGTGGATATTATGAGTACAACCAGAATCGTATAGTGACAATTATGCCCGGACCCAAAGGGCCGGTGCTTATTTCCGTCTCGAGCCAGAACGATTTGTCTGAGGTTGGCAAAAAAGGCTGTGTTGTCGGTGATGACAAGGATTGGAACTATCTCTACTCCGACGAAACAGGATTGAATAAGACCGGCCTGGGATGGGTCGATTCTTATCTGTATAACGCCCATTCTGTTCTCGTTTATGTTTTCGATTCCTCAGCAGGTGTGATCCGTGTGGGTTCTTTCAAGTGGCTTAATGCGGGGTGGAGCAAAATAAACATGGTTAAATCGAGCCATATTCTGACCGGGATCAAGCGCTTTGCCGCCGATTTCAAGACAGTGCTGGAGGCGCCCGGCTTGCCCGACGCGCCCCTGCTGGCAGATACGCATCAAAAGCTGCTGCAGAGCAGTGAACAGGATCTGCGCCGAAGAGTCTCGCCCTATCTGCAGGCCCTGAAAGACTCCGGCACTGCGAAGGTGAACGCCGATCCCTTCAAGAGCCTGCTGGAGTCCGGAAAATATCTTGAACAGATGAGCCGCGAGGAGTTGGTCAAGGTTCTGCTGCTCGAATATGTCAAGCAATCTATCGGCAAAGAACCGCTGATTCGTATTGCCTCCAGCTCACGCTAAGCGGTTCTTTGGGATTAGGCATATGACCTGACACCCCTTCTGGTCACCATACCTTCCATCAGTTCCATGTTTCTCTCCCTCACTCTTATGAGTCTGCTATTAAACCGTGGGAACCACGCGGCGTTTTCCGGCCACCAAGTGCATCATTTGCCCTGTTGCATCGGTAGGCTGCATCAATCAAGTCTTTGCCTATCTCATTGTCGAATTCTTGCCAGACAGGCTGCATTATTTTCACCCACTGTGCTCTTTCAGCGCCTGAAAGAGTGATAATTTTACAGCGTTTTGAGTCAATGATCTTCTGACGAGCGCTGATAGCATAGATTGCAGCGACCTTGTTGCCAAAGATAATCGCATCCTCCAGTGCTTTTTTAACTTCCACCCGCACCTCGTCATCTAAAGTCAGCCAGAATTCGTTTGAAGTAACCACCAGGGAGTCGACAAGTCCATGGTGAGACACGGTTATATAGGGTTGCGCTGCAAAGAATTTTTTTGCGTAGATATTCGACCAGGTATTTTCCTGACCATCTATAGAATGGTCCTGCAACAGAGTAATCCTATCCATGGTTTAAGACACAAAAAATCCTTACCTTCAGTTATTCGTTGTACGCTTTTAAAGCTGCCGAACTTGGGCTCGGAGTCGCTCTTGGCAATCGGTATAACGCCAAAAATCATATTGATGAAAACCGCTCGTTTATTCCATTTGAATTCGAACCAGGCCTCGTGCCGCCCACTCCTCGATATTTTATCTCATCAACGATGCAAAAATCTTATATCCCGAAAGTTGCTGAATTTTCAGCCTGGATCAAGAGAGAATGCCTGTTGATATACCGGTAAAAATACGCTGTCGTTTAATGGGGCGAATCTCATAACCATTGTATGCCCAAAAAAATCATCTCTGCAAAAATCCAAATCTATGTGACCGTTATCAACGAATCTAATGAATGCAGCATTTATGAGATTTTTATCCGGAAATACGGAAAAAACTTCCCGGATTTTCGGAGATAAAATCAAAAAAAAACATTCTGCTGCAGTATAACTTTTTTTTATCCTTTAATTCCTATTACTTGAAAAAACTACCAGAGGTCGACCAAGTGGTCCTATTTTTGCTTCTAAGAAATAGGTTGGACCATTTCCCTCAATTTCACAGTAGTGGGTCGAACCCCAAGCAGAAAACAAAAGACACCGAAAAATTCGTGCAGTGACAAACAATGGTGATACAGAAAAGCTCCCTGAGAGCTTGTCTGTATCACTCTTATGTATAAACAAACAACCGATGGAGGAAAGAGATGAAAAAAGGACTGTATGGGTTGGCTGTTCTTGTTGTTTGCATGTCATTTTCTGGTGCAGCTTTTGGTGCAGCTTTTGTTTTGACGCCGATGGAGGAATTGGGTAAATCGATTTTCTTTGATGAGAATCTGTCCATCAATAAAAACCAGTCCTGCGCGTCCTGTCATGCCGCCGAAGTCGGCTGGACTGGGCCTCATTCGGATATCAATGATGGCGGTGCGGTTTATGAGGGCTCAATCCCCGGCCGCTTCGGCGACCGCAAACCACCCACTTCGGCCTATGCCACCCAGAGCCCCATATTTCACCTTGACATGATCACAGGGCTGTTTGTCGGCGGCAATTTCTGGGATGGAAGGGCCACGGGGGAACTTCTGGGCAATCCGGCTGCCGACCAGGCCCAGGGACCGTTTTTGAACCCGGTGGAGCAGGCCCTGCCCGACAGCGCCTGCGTGGTATATCGCGTCTGCAGTGCTAGTTATCCAGTCCTGTTCGAACAGGTCTGGGGTGACGAAGCCTGTGACATTGCTTGGCCCAAGAATGTCGATAAACGGTGTGCCAAGGAAGGCACCACGATTGCCTTGTCCCCTGGGGACAGGATCAAGTCGTATGTGGCCTACGACAACATCGCACTCTCCATCGCCGCCTACGAGGCCTCGCCCGAGGTGAATGCCTTCACCTCGAAGTTTGACCTTACCTATCAAGGCGAGGCTAAACTGACCAAACAAGAACAGCAGGGTTTTGCTCTCTTCCGGGGCAAGGGTATGTGCCACAGGTGCCATACCAGTAATGGCCAGGGAGCCCTTTTCACCGACTATACCTTCGACAACCTGGGAATCCCCCAGAATCCCGAGAATCCTGCAGGTGTTGCACCCGACTTCGTCGACCCGGGACTGGGAGGCTTCCTGAAAAATGCTGGTTTTCCAGCAGACGTGTGGGAGGCCGAGAAAGGTAAGCACAAGGTCCCGACCCTGCGCAACGTCGACCTGCGGCTTTATGAAGGGTTTGTCAAGGCCTACGGCCATAACGGCTATTTCAAGTCCCTCGAGGGAATTGTTCACTTCTACAACACCCGGGATATAAAGCCTGTATGCGGCGATGGTGCCTACACCGAAGCATATGCGCTTGCCAATGACTGCTGGCCGGCCGCTGAAGTGCCTGCGAACGTCAACACTGCCGAGTTGGGCAATCTTGGCCTTACTCTCGACGAAGAGGCCGCGATCGTTGCCTTCTTGCGGACGCTCTCTGATGGTTATCAGCCATAACAATCCCAAAAGGTCCGAATTACCAAGGCAGGGGCACAGTGCTCCTGCCTTCTCCGAAACTATCGCCTTTCCGACCTGTGACCGCCGACTATCACTCTCCGGAGCGGTTAATTTTCGCGACCTGGGTGGCTATCCGACCACAGACCATAACCGAGTAAGAACAGGCCTGGTCTTTCGTTCCGATCATCTCTCCCGCCTGACCATAAACGATCAGCAGCTTCTGCAGACCCTCCGCTTCAAGACGGTCTGCGACCTGAGAACCGTCCGTGAGCAGCAGGTGGCCCCCGACCTTCTGCCGGAAGATGACTCGATCCGGCTGCTCTCTCTGCCGGTACAGGTAGACGGGTTTGATCCAGCTACGGTCATGGATCGACTGCGGGCGGGTGATGAGGCGTGGCTGTCCGTCGATTTTTTCATCGAACTCTACCGGCGCTATCTCGACGATTTCGGCCCGGTGTGGGGCAAGGTGCTCGGATTGGTCGCTTCGTCGCACAACCTGCCGCTGGTCTTTCACTGCACCGGCGGCAAGGACCGCACCGGCATCTGTGCGGCCCTGCTGTTGAAGCTCCTCGGCGTACAGGACGAAATTATACTTCTTGATCACGATTACTCCAATGTCTGCAATGCCGAACGGCTGCAACCGATCTATGCCGAATTTGCCGCCATGGGCATCACGGCAGAAAAGGCCGCCCCCTATCTGCAGGCGCCAAGAGAACCCCTTGTTGCTCTGCTTGCCCACCTGAAAAAAACTTACGGTACCATCGAAAATTATCTGCTGAGCAAGGCGGGGCTCGACCGGACAGCACTGACCGCCCTGCGCCGGCGCCTGCTGCAATGAAAAACCGGAACCAGCGCGCTGACCAGCAACAGGCACTGCTGCGCCTTCGTCGGCAATCCTGTTGGGCTGCCGTACTTCTTTTTTTTCCCTGGCTGTCGACCATTTTCCTCTGTCGGTCTCTCTTTTCAGACCAGCCGGCGACGATCCTCGCCCTGCTGCCGGGACTGGCGACAGCGATATACCTGCACAGCCGCCTGTCCCGGCACCTGACAGCCAACCACCGCCCCTTCGAGACGGACAGGCTCTTTGCCACCCTGGGAGCAGCCAACTGGATCACGCTGCTGCGCGCCGCGGCTGTCGTTGCCCTGGCCGGTTTCCTGCCTGTTGCCGTCTCGATGGTGGTCACCTCCCAACAAAGCCTGGGGCAGTTGAACGCCGGTTGGCTGGCCTGGGCGCCGGGGATCATCTATCTGGGGCTGTCCCTGGCCGATCTGCTTGACGGCTATTTGGCCAGAAGACAGGGGCGCGAGACCGAACTCGGCAAACGACTGGATATCGAAACCGATGCCGCGGGTTTGCTGGTGGCCTCCCTGCTGACGGTTGTCCTCGGTCGGCTGCCGGTCATCTATCTGCTGGTCGGACTGGCCTACTATCCTTTTATCTTCGGCATCTGGCTGCGGCAAAGACGGGAACTGCCGGTGGTCACACTGCAATCCAGGCCCTTTGCGCGGATTATTGCCGGGTTGCAGATGGGCCTGGTCGGTCTGGCGCTTTTACCGGTCTTTCATCGTCCGTTCCTCTTACTTGCCGCCTCTCTTTTCATGACACCGCTGCTTATCGGTTTTTTGAGAGACTGGCTGGTAGTCTCCTGCAAAATAGCATCCGATAGGAACCAGCAGACAGGCCTGGACCGCTGGGCACGGTCAGTGATGAGGACAGTACCGGTGACCCTTCGCCTGGTCTTTTTTGCCGGAGGGGTGATGCTGCTTGTTGATTTCGGCCTGCAATGGCAGCTGTCGTGGCATCTGTCCTGGCAATCGGTTGCCCTGGGTATCTTTTGCATCTGCGCTCTTCTGGCCGCCATTGGCTGCATGGGCCGCGTTGCCGCTCTTTGCCTGGCCCTGCTGCTTGCCGGCAACCAATCGCCGTTTGGCACATCTCTTTTATCGCTGCTTGTCTTCGCCGCCGCCGCTGCCCTGATGATCACCGGCACCGGTCCCCTGTCCCTCTGGACTCCGGAAGAAACCATGCTGTACCGCCGAGGGAAAAAGAAACCAGCGACCAATGGCGGGCCACGATGACCATATCTCGACCATCAATCGCCCCATCATCCGCCCAGAGGCCCGGCAAATGGTCAACTGTCGGACGGGGAATAGTCAAGCGATGGCGATGGCTCCTCGGATTGCTTGGTCTGGCACTCGCCTGGCATGCCCTGCGGCAAGTTGTCTGGGTCGAAGTATGGCAGCTCCTGGCCGGAATCGATTCGCTGGCCATTCTGACCCTTGGAGTCGTCAACCTGCTCATGCTGCCTTTGATGGCCGCCAGATGGTGGCTGCTCCTCAGACTCCTCGGCTCGCCGGTCGATCCGCTGTCCGTCTGCGCCTATCGCCTCGCCGCCAACGCCGTCAGTTATCTTACTCCCGGCCCGCATTTCGGCGGAGAACCGCTCGCGGTCTATCTCCTGCATCAGCGCCATGGGATACCGCCGGTAACCGCCGCCACCTCGGTCGCCGTCGACCGGCTGCTTGAGCTTTTCGCCGGCTTTATTGTCCTGTCCCTCTGCCTGACTGGTCTGGCCTTTGCGCAAACCGGTCTCTTTCAGGGGAATCACGGACAGTGGCTCGTCCTTGCCCTACCGGCTGCCGTTACCTGGATTCTGGCCCTGCTGTGCACCGGTGGCAGACCTCTGTCCCGGGGAGTACTGTTGGTGAGAAAATTTTGCGGCCGATTCCTCCCCCGGCTGTCCGGCAACAGCCAGATATTCGACATCATTACCCAGGGCGAGGACATGGCCGCGGCCCTTTTTCGACGGCACCGCTCCCTCTTCCTGCTGGCCAATCTTCTTTCCCTTGGCCACTGGCTGGGGGTCTTTGTCGAATTTTGGCTGATGTCACTCTTTCTGCAGCTGCCGTTGTCTTTCTGGCACCTGGCGGCGGTGGTCGTGGTTGCGCGGCTGGCATTTTATACGCCCCTGCCGGCCGGTATCGGTGCATTGGAATCGGCCCTCCCCTGGCTGACCGCCACCCTTGGCTCGGGAAGCAGCCTCGGGTTCGGTCTCTGCCTGATCATCCGATTCCGTGACCTTCTCTTTAATCTGGCGGGACTGGCGCTTACCATGAAGTATTTGACTTGTCGCGGCAAGGTCGGTATCATTCGCGATAATACCGAGCATTAGATGACACACGATCTGTCAGGATAACCCCAGGATGGCAAAGGATCCCCATGGACGAAAATCAGCCTCGGACCAACTCTCTCAGTCATGCCGGGAAAACACCGGCAACCGGCAGCAACCACTCCGATTATCAACAGCAGGCATGGTTCGATGGATTATCCGACCTTGCCGAGGAATTCCTGGACCGTCACCACCGGCCGCTGGTGACTGTTTCCTACGCCCAGAGCGTCGATGGCAGCATCGCCGCCCGAAATCGTCAACAGCTTCAGCTGAGCAGCCACCAGTCGATGGTCTTGACCCACCGGATCCGGGCCGCCTGCGACGCCATCGTCATCGGCATCAATACGCTGCTGGTCGACAACCCGCAGCTCACCGTTCGTCTCATCGAGGGACCGAATCCCCAACCGATAGTTCTCGACAGCAGGCTGCGCATCCCCATGCAGGCCAGGCTGCTGGACCGCACCGACCATCGTTGCTGGCTGGCCTGTACCGACCAAATCGACATCGAACGGATCGGCACGGTTGAAGGCCGGGGCGCTGAACTCATCCACTGCCGCCGTGATAGCCTGGGCCGGGTCGATCTGCCTGACCTGCTTTTTCTGCTCGGCCAGAAGGGCATCAGGAGCATCATGGTGGAAGGCGGCAGCCAGGTTATCACCAGTTTTCTCGAGGCACGCCTGGTCGACCAGATGATCATCACTATCGCTCCCCGCCTGGTGGGAGGCCTGCCGGTATTGAATCGATCGACAGCCGGCAATGGTTCCCTCCTGCATCTCGATTCGATTACCTACCAATGCTGCGGTCCGGACATCATTCTCTGGGGAAAACCGCGGTGGAGGGAAGCGTGAACCGGCAACGGCTGGAATTTACCGCGCCGGGACAGGTGGACATCAACCTCGGTCCGGTACCGCGACCAGCAGCCGATCAGGTTCTGGTCCGGACACGTTTTTCGGCCATCAGTCCGGGAACGGAGATGCTGGTGTATCGGGGACAGTGGCCGGAGGGCGTGCCGCTGGACAGCACCATCATAGCCCTGGCCGGGGCCTTTGCCTATCCCCTCGCCTACGGCTATTGCACGGTGGGCCGGGTAGTCGCCACGGGGACAGCGGTATCCGGCGACTGGCTCGACCGCCGGGTCTTCGCCTTCCACCCCCATGAGAACCTTTTCTGTGCCCCTCCCGCGACCCTGCAGCCCATTCCTGACGATCTCAACGATGAAACCGCTCTCTTTCTGCCCAGTATGGAAACGGCGGTCAATCTCCTTCTGGACGGCCGCCCGCTGATCGGAGAACACGTTGTCGTGATCGGCCAGGGCATCATCGGCCTGCTCGCCACCGCCCTGCTTGCCCGTTTTCCGCTGGCTGGACTCACCACCATCGACGCGTATCCACTGCGGCGCGAGGCCTCCATGAACTTTGGTGCAGGGGAGTGCCATGACCCGGCCGATCCGTCCCTCCTCGCCCGGATGGGCGGAACCGAGGGTCAGGGAGGCAAGACGGATCTGGTCTTCGAACTGTCGGGCAATCCGACAGCCCTGAACACCGCTCTCTCCCTGACGCGTTTCAACGGCCGGGTGGTGGTCGGATCCTGGTACGGCACGAAAAAGACCGAGCTGAACCTTGGTTCTTTTTTTCATCGCGGCCGGGTGTCGCTGATCAGCTCCCAGGTCAGCAGTCTCGCCCCCGAACTGACCGGCCGATGGCCAACCGGTCGGCGCCTTGAGCTGGCCTGGCAGATGCTGCGGCAGGTTCGCCCGGCCGGCTGCATCAGTCACCGTTTTGCCCTGGCCGACGCGGCGTCGGCCTATGCCCTCATTGACCGCAGCCCCGGCGAGACGATTCAGGTCATTTTCGATCACCAATAATCATCAACAGGTAAGGAAGAGCTACAATAAACGAGGAGAAAAGAGCATGTACAGTCTCGGAGTAGGGCGCGACTTCAGCGCCAGGCATTACCTGGTCGGCGGCGACTGGGGCGCAGAGAACATCGAACATGCGCACCGTTACCGGCTGGAACTGGTACTGGAGAAAAAAGAACTGGACCGGCACGGTTTTCTGGTCGATATTGTCGAAGTGGAGCGGCATCTGGACGAGATTGTCGCCGATTTTAAGGGCAAGACCCTCAACACCTTAGTCGCCTTCGGCGGCGGTAATCCCAGTATCGAACGACTGGCCACTGTTATTCATGACCTGGTCAAAGAGAGGCTCGCGCCTTTTCGCCTCGACGCCATGGCCGTCACCATCCGGGAAGATGATATCGCCTGGACCTCGTACCGCACCGCCCTCTGATGCGCATCGGTCTGGTCATTTACGGCAGTCTGGATACGCTCTCCGGCGGCTATCTTTACGACCGCATCGTCGCTGAAGGACTGCAACGGCTCGGCCATGAGGTGGAGGTGATCGGCTTACCTTCGGGCTCGTACCTCCGCCGGCTGGCATGCGGTTTTTCGTCTGATCTGCCTCGTCGGCTGCTGGCCGGTGCATTCGACATTCTCATCCAGGATGAACTCTGCCACCCGACGCTCTTTTCGGTCAATCAGCGACTTCGTCGCCGAGGCGGCCCGCTGCTTGTGGCCCTGGTCCATCATACCCTCTCCGGCGAACCACGCCACCCCTGGCACAATAAGCTGCTGGCCCTGGCCGAACGGCGCTTTCTCGCTTCGGTCGACGGTTTTATCCATAACTCGGCAACCACCCGTGACACAGTTGCCTCCCTGGTGGCGCACAACCGACCGCAGGTTATCGCCTACCCGGCCGGCGACCGATTCGGCAGCCCTCTGGCCGCTGAATTCATCAGTCGACGTGCCCACCGGCCCGGACCATTACAGCTGCTCTTTCTCGGCAATGTGATCGCCAGAAAAGGTCTGGTGCCGCTGTTGCAGGGATTGGCGAAAATTGATCGCCGGATCTGGCGGTTGTCGGTCGTTGGCGCTCTTGACTTCGACCCCGCCTATACCGCTGAAGCGCGGCAGCTCGTCCAAGACCTTGATCTGTCCGGGTCGGTTCACTTTCTTGGTCCTCTCGACAATGACCGACTGGTCGAAACCCTGAGCGAGAGCCATCTCTTCTGCATGCCGTACGCCTACGAGGGTTTCGGCATCGCCATTCTGGAGGCCATGGCCTTCGGTCTGCCGGCCATCGGTTGCCTGAGCGGCGCGGCGGGCGAGACTATCCGCCACGGCGAAAACGGCTACCTGCTGGCCATGGGCGATCTTGCCGGCCTGGAGCCGCTGCTCAGTCAATTGCACCAGGATCGGGACAGGCTGCAGCGGCTCTCCCTTGCTGCCCAGGCAACCTATGGTGCAAGTCCGGGCTGGCAGGACGGGGTGGCGGCCATTGATGGTTTCCTGCGGCAGTTGCAGGGCCAGGACCACCAGACGAAGACGAATGACCGGGACGGCGGCTTTGATCCCCACTATCTTACCGCCAAGAAAACCATCGACGACCGGGCACTGAACCATCATGTCTGGGAGACGCTCCGCGTAACGCTGCCGCAAATCACCGGCGGCGCACCGGCGAATATTCTCGAAATCGGCGCCGGCATCGGCACCATGCTTGAACGGATGGTTGATCGACACCTGCTGACCGGTCCCATCACCTATATGGCCACCGACTGCGACCCGGACCAGCTTATCGCGGCACGCCGATATCTCACCGAGTGGGCAGAAAAAAAGGGGTACAGCCTGTCCTGGGCCGGTGAACATTATGGTCGGCTGAGGACGCCAAAGGCCGAGATCTCCCTTTCACTCGAGCAGGCCAGTGCCGAAGAGCTTGCCGACCGGTCCGCTTCGCCCGGTCCGTTCCATCTGATCATCGCCCATGCCGTGCTCGATCTGATCGACTTCCCCAACCTGCTGCCGCGCCTTCTGTCGCGGCTGACTGATAACGGGATGGCCTACTGCACCTGCAACTTCGACGGGGAGACGGTCTTTTTGCCCGAATGGCCCGGCGACAAGAAAATAATCGGGCGCTATCATGCCTCGATGGAGGCGCGGCTGTCCGGGGCAAGCCACACCGGCCGAAGACTGCTGAGCTTTCTGCAGGGTCCAGGCCTGGAACTCCTGGCCGCCGGCAGTTCGGACTGGATCATCCACCCCCGAAACCATGGTTATTTGACCGACGAGACCTCCTTCCTGCACGCCATCATTGCCACGGTGGAACGGGAGCATTACCGCCAAAATCTTCCTCCGGCCGACCTTGCCGGACTGAGCGACTGGGCCCGTTTGCGGCACCGGCAGGTGGACGATGGGGAACTGTCTTTTCTCGCCCGCCACCTCGACCTCCTGGCCCGCCGTCGATCCTCCCTGCCATGAATCCCGAAAAGCCCTTTTATCGACCCTTGTTCCAGCTCACCGTCGCCTTTTTGTTCCTCGGCGCCCTGCTCAACCTGAACTATCCGGCCGACCGTATTTTTTCCCCGCAGCTGCTGCTGCCGTCGATTGACGTCTGGCTGCTGCTGATCCCGCTCGCTTTGGTGGCCTGGGCCGGAAGACGACTCCTGTTCTGGATCGGTCTGCCGCTGTGGCTGTTTTTTCTGGCGCTGCGCCTGTTCCGCATCGCCGATACCGCAGTCCCCATGTATCTCAACCGCCCCTTCAACCTCTGCATCGATTCCGGCTACCTCTTCGATCTCTACGATCTGCTCAAGACCTCCGCCGGTCAGGGGGAGTTCCTGCTCCAGTCGATAAGCATTGCCGCGGTGGCGCTGGGGGTAGTCATCTCCAGCTGGTACGCCTGGCGGACGGCAAGCAGAGCTCTTCTGGACCATCGGGTCCGGTTGTCTTTCCTGCTTGTCTCGGGGCTCCTCCTCGGTGCGGGGTTTCTTGGGCAATGGCCGACGAGTCAACCGCCGGCCATGGTCCGCTTCGGCCGGGAGATCCTGTCCATTCCCCGGCAACTGGAACAACAGCGGGCGGTTATCAGCCGAATAGAAACAGCGGCCCGGGACAGGAAAATCCTTGCCACCCCGGACAAAGGGCTCGAAGGACTGCGGGGCGCCGATGTGCTGTTGTTCCTGGTCGAGTCCTATGGCCATATCGTCTTTAATCGGTCCGATTACCGACCGGCGATGGAGGCCACCATGGCCAACCTTGCCGGAATCCTTGCACAGCACGGCTTCATGGCGGTCTCTTCCTATCTGGTCTCCCCGACCTTCGGCGGATCATCCTGGCTGGCCCACAGCACCCTGGAGTTCGGGGTCCGGGTGGAAAACGATCTCGAGGAGAAAGCCTTACTCCGCTCCGCTCTGCCGCCTCTGGCCGCCTATTTTCACAGCAGCGGGTATCGTACCGTCTCGGTGATGCCCGGTACCCGCTTCGCCTATCCGGAAGGGGCCGTTTTCGGCTACGACCGGTTCTATTACGCCTGGGATTTCGGCTATCAAGGCCCGACCTTCGGCTGGGCGGCGATGTCCGACCAATTTGTCCTCGACTGGGTGCGCCGTCGGGAAATGGCCGAACGCCGACAGCCGCTGTTTATTCGCTATGTGCTGATCAGCAGCCACGCCGCCTTCAGCATTCAACCGCCATTTCTGGCCGATTGGCAGGAGATCCGCGACGGCAGCATCTACCATGACCGGCAGCCGGTCTACTATCCCATCCACTGGCCGGATCTGCACAACGCCGGAGAGGCATACCTTCGTTCCCTGGACTACGAATTTACCATCCTGGGAGACTATCTTGGTAAATTTGTCGATACCGACACCCTGATTATCATCATGGGCGACCACCAGCCCAATCTCCAGCTTACCGGCGAAGGTGAACCCTGGTCGGTACCCGTGCATGTCATCAGTCGCAATCCCCGGTTGCTCGAGCCGTTTCGCAAGCGGGGGTACACCTCGGGCCTGATCCCGGCCCAACCACTCCCCCATACCGGGATGGAGACGTTCTTACCGAATTTCCTGTGGGATTTCCAGTAGTCGTTTTCCCTACCGCCCGCTACGGCTTTTCCGCAATAACAACGAAACAGAGCTCATTTGGGGCACATCGCCGGAAGGGGTTTCGTTCGATGCCGACAACGCTCAAATGGGTGACAGATGGATGACAGGTGAGCTGATACGTGGTTTATTATTTCCGTTTTCTGTCGTTCTTTAGTATTTTGAAGCATTGCAAATAATGCTGTGCAGTTGCAGCTTCTCACCTGTTCGTTCTAAATCGGGTTGTATTTGAATCTATGAAAAGACATGTTTACATTTTGGATACACGTTTTTCTCATCGGGTATCCTGTCTCAGAAACCTGCTTCTGTGGTTTTGTTGTCTCTTGTGCATCAATTCAACAGGATGGGCGCTTGCCGCGGAGCAGCTCGACGTCGAAGTCACTGGTGTTACCGGTGATGTGCTGCAAAACGTGGAGATTTCGCTCAGTATCAGCACCACAGCGAAAGAGCAGGAAGTGGGCTTGCTGGAAAGCTTCAGCCTTGATGATAAAGAGGAGAAGCCGGCGTTGTCTGAGCCCACCATTCAGCGGCTGCATCGTCTGGCACCGGAAGAAATTCGCCAGGCCCTGCAACCCTTCGGCTATTATGAACCCGAGATCGATGCGCAGCTTGACAAGATCGACGGCGTGTGGCAGGCCGTTTACCGGATTGCCCCCGGGCCCCCTACTCTACTGGAACATGTCGAAATCCGGGTAAACGGTGCAGGCGGTGAAGAACCATCCGTCAAGGAGGCGCTGGCTTCAACAAAAATTATTTCCGGCCGGAAGCTGGACCATCGCGCCTATGAACAAACCAAAAGCCAACTCTCCGATGCCCTCTATAATGCAGGTTATATCGATGCCAGGTTCACCCAGAGTGAAATGAGGGTGTATCCGCCCAGGCAAAAGGCCGATATTTACCTGATAGCTGATTCGGGGCCAAAGTTCCAGTTTGGCTCCATCACTGTTGAACAGGATATTCTCAATCAAAATTTTGTCGATAAATTCGCCACATTTCAACGCGGCGATCATTTCGATACCAGCAAGTTGATCGACTACCAGCTTGCTCTCACCGACAGCAGCTATTTCAGCGAGGTTGAGATTCTCGCAGAGCGCGAGAACGCTGTCGGTACCGAAATTCCGGTGATTGTCAACACCAAAGCAGCCAAACCGCGGCGCTATACGGCCGGGCTCGGTTACGGCACAGATACCGGTCCACGGGTGACCGCCGGAGCTGAATTGAGACGGATCAACCGTCGCGGACACAAGGTGCGTTTTGACCTTCTCGCCTCGTCCATCGAACAATCCTTCAGCAGTCAATACCTGATCCCGATCAAGAATGTTGCTACCGACAACCTCGCCTTTACCGCTTCGGCATCACGGATCCAGGTAGGCGATATCGATACCGACCAGTTCAAACTTGGTGCCGCCATCAATGAAAACTGGTTAGGATTCCGGCGCCGACTGTACCTTAGCCTCGAACGGGAAAATTTCGATATAGGCGATGGGACGCAAACCTCGACGCTGGCGATTCCCGGCATGCAGTTGTCGCGCACTTATGCGGATGATCCGCTGTTTCCACGTTCGGGCTACAGTGCGAATCTCGATATACATGGCGGTGTGGAAAGCCCGTTGACCGAGACGACCTTTCTCCACACCAGCATCCGTGCGCGCTCGGTGCTGCCCCTTAGGGAGCGTGGTCGGTTGCTGTTTCGGGGGGAGCTTGGCGCAATCCAGGCGACGACGTTTTCCGACCTGCCGCCCTCGCAGCGATTCTTTGCCGGTGGCGACCAGAGTGTTCGAGGCTATGGATATCAGGAACTGAGCCCGAAAAACCGCGATGGTGATGCTATTGGTGGACAATATCTTACGGTCGCAAGTGTCGAGGCGGATTATCTGGTCTATAACAATTTTGGTATGGCGACGTTTTTTGATGTCGGTAATGCCGGCGACGATATATTGACCAGCCTGAAAAAGGGGGTAGGAATGGGGCTGCGCTACCGCTCACCGGTTGGTATGATCCGTTTCGACGTTGCCCGGCCGCTCGATGACGATGCCGACAGCTTTCGCCTGCACATCAGTATCGGAGCCGATCTATGAAACGCCTGCTCAAAATCATATCTTTTGCGACAATTGCCCTTGTTGCCTTGTTGCTAGTGACGCTGGTCTCACTACTTTTCGGGGTCATTGGCACCGAAAGCGGAACGCAGTTTGCCTGGCACCATGCACGGGTTTTTGTGCCGGCCGGTGTTGAAATAGGTGCCCTGGAGGGCCGTCTTGCCGGGCCGCTGGAGATCAGGGAACTGAAGATCAGCAACGACGCGTTTCTACTTGAAATCGACAAGATAGAGCTGCAATGGCTGCCTTTGCAGCTGTTGCACCGGGTGCTGGATGTTGACAGGATCGCTGTGGAAGGTGTCCGCTATACCCAGCTGGAGGTTGTTCCACCACAACCCAAAGAGGAATCAGCACCGATAACCTTGCCGGAAGAGATTGTCCTGCCTGTCGGTGTACGACTCGGCGAGGTGAGCCTGCGCGATTTCGAGTTTCGCTCCCAGCCGGACAGTGCACCTTTTTTCATAGTTTCCGCCATAGTAAGTGCTGTTGTCAATACGCAGGAGGTTGACATCACAACTCTGAAAATCGAGTCGCCGCTTTTTAGCGTGGAAGGAAAAACGCTGCTGGCGACGCATGGCGACTACCCCGTACAAGGTGAACTTGACTGGCAGGTCCCAGTACCCGATTATCCCGCACTACATGGCCAGACGCTCCTCAGCGGCAGCCTTCGCGAAATGACCATCACCCAGAGCATCGCCAAACCTTATGATGTGCAGACCACAGTGCTGCTGCAAAATCCTGTCGAAAATCTTGCCTTCGAGGTTGCATTGCATGTCCAGCCGCTGGCGCTGCAGGCCTTGAATAAAGATTTACCGCCGATGACAACCGAGTTGACGGTCACCGGCAAAGGTAATCCAGGCGATATTACCTTCAATCTCAGCGGGTGGGCGGAAGATCCAGGCCTGGGGCGCGTCAATACCACCCTGGCCGGTGGATTCAAATCGAATACGGTCACCCTTGATGCACTCAAGCTCAGTGTGGCGGAACAGGCCGCCGAGATCATCGCCAGCGGGCAGATTGAACTTGGTGATACACCCGAGTTTAACCTTATGATTGACTGGCAGCAACTGCAATGGCCGCTGCAGCAGCCGACGGTAAAAAGTCCACAAGGACACATCGCCGTGGATGGAAAAATTGACGCCTATACGCTCAGCATGCTGGCCGATGTTGCCGTGCCGGAGCAGACTGACGGACAGCTGCTGCTGGAGGGTCAGGGCAGCCGGGAGGCCCTGACATTGTCACGGATCGATATCACTGCGCTTGAGGGCACAATCGAAGGAAAGGCCGGCGTCAGGTGGCAGCCCGAACTGAAAGGCGATGTCGATCTGGTCGGACAAGGCTTGAATCCGGGGGCAATAGTGCAAGACTGGCCGGGTAAGCTGGGGTTTTCCTTGCAGGCACAGGGTGGCATAAAAGATGAGCTGCCCAGGCTGCAATTGCCGCAGTTTTCTGTGCAGGGGCAGCTGCGAGGCTATGAGGTGGCCCTGGACGCCGCCGGTTCCTATGAGGAAAACCTCGCGACGCTGCAACGACTTGCCCTGTCCTCCGGCTCGACAACGCTTGACGTCAGCGGCACGATGAGCGACATGCTTGATGTGCGCTGGCAGGTTGACAGCCAGGATCTTGGCACACTGCTGCCGAAGGCGGAAGGCCGCATCACCGGAAAAGGAACCTTGGCCGGGCCGCTTAAAAGCCCCCGGGTAGTGGCTGCCCTCAATGCAGACGGGTTGGTCTATGAGGACTCTCGCCTGCAATCGTTGCATCTCGATGCTGATGTTGATGTGGCGGGGAAAACCCAGTCCAAGGTTTCCCTCAGCTTAACGGATGGCAATGCGGCAGGCGTCGAACTCCGTAAAATTGTGTTCAACGGCCGGGGTGTACCTGGCGCGCATACCTTCACCCTGGCGGCGGATACCTCCAGTGGCCAGGCAGATATTGCCCTCCAGGGCGACCTGAAAAATCCCGGGCAACCGGACATGATCTGGAACTTCAGATTGAATCAGGCCGACCTCAAATACCCCGACCTGGACGGCTGGGCACTGCAAAGACCTTCTTCGGGGCAAATCTCTGCCGGACAGGCAATGCTTTCCGAGAGTTGCTGGCAATCGGCAGGGGCGCTGCTGTGCCTGCAGGGCCAACAGGCAACAGAAAAGATCCAGGCCGATTTTACCTTGACGAACCTGCCGTTCTCGTATGTATCGCATTATCTTCCCCCTGATATTGACGTACAGGGCAGCCTGAATGGCAAAGGGAGCTTGAGCCAAGCCGGCAAGAATGACCCTTCCGCTGCTATTGATTTCAAGACATCCGCGGTTCGTCTGCTGTCGCGCGGTTCGAACGAAGATGAACAGCAAGACACCTTGATAATTGCCTTCGAGCCTATTGATCTTCGCCTGCAAATGGAGCAAGGCGGATTGCAGGCCGATATGGCAATACCCTTGTCCCAGACCGATAGAATTGCCTTGAAAGCCGCTGTTTCTCCAGGACAGAGTCCGTTAATGGAGCGGCCATTGAATGGGCAGCTCACCACGGAAATTCAGAATCTCGATTTTATTGCCGATCTGCTTCCCGAAGTCAAGAGCCTCGCCGGCAGCCTGACCGGCAAGATGGCAGTCGCCGGGAGTCTGGCGTCGCCTGTGCTTCATGGACGCCTGGCGCTGGTCGAAGGGGCCGCCGAACTGGAAGGCCCCGGCCTGCATGTGAAAGATATTCAGGTAGAACTGACCGGTGAAGGCGAGCGCGGCATCCGGCTGACTGCCCATGCCGTCAGCGAAGGCGGTGAGCTGGATATTGCCGGCACCTCTGACTTGCGCGGGAAGGCGGGTACCGCCGACATTACCGTGAAGGGGGAAAATTTCCGGGTGATCAACACGCACGAAGCACAGGTTGACGCCTCGCCCAACCTGGCTATCGCCCTGCGCGAAAACAGGATAGATGTGGGTGGTGAGCTGGTGATCCCCAAAGCGCAGATCACCGTGAAGACCTTACCTGAATCGGCTGTCAGGGTTTCTGACGATCAGGTGATAATCGAGTCGGAGAAACAGGAAAAAGCAGGGACTACGGCCGGGCCTGAAATATATACCCGAGTTCGTACTGTTCTGGGCGACAAGGTGCGTTTTAACGGCTTCGGACTCAAGGCGCGTCTTGAAGGCAATATCCTGGCTATTGATAAACCGGGCGAGCCAACCACGGCCAGTGGTGAGCTGAAAATTGTTGACGGGGAATACCGGGCCTATGGTCAGGGACTGGTGATTGAAAAAGGGCGCATCCTCTTTCCCGGCGGGCCTATCGGCCAGCCTGGGCTCGATGTGCGGGCCTTCCGCCGACCTGAGGAAGGCATTACTGTCGGGGTGCAGGTGCGAGGTAATCTCAGGCAGCCTGACTTTACCTTGTTTTCTGATCCAACCATGACACAGGGCAATCAGCTTTCCTACCTCGTACTCGGGCGACCCCTGAGCGGGACCTCGGGCAGTGAGGGCTCGGCCCTGAGTCGGGCCGCACTGGCGCTGGGATTAAAGGGGGGTAATACCGTGGCGGAAAAAATCGGCGGCAGCCTGGGCCTGGATCAATTCGGTGTTGATCCAGGCGAGGCCGGGTCGGGCACCAACCCGGAAAACGCCTCCTTTGTCATCGGCAAATATCTGTCACCCAAGCTGTACGTCAGTTACGGATTGGGTTTGTTTAATCCGATCTCGACCCTGCGGCTGCAATATACCATCAGCAGTCATTGGAAATTTGTCACGGAATCCTCAACCAAGGCAAGTGGAGGCGACCTGATCTATATGATTGAAACCGGAGAATGAGGGTATGGTCATGAATTCGCCAGATATGCGGCGAGAAACTGATCGAAATTGACTGTATCGCCCGCTTCAAGCTGCTGTTGTTGACGGAGCGACTCTTCGGCTGTCACGGCCAGGCCCTGCAGTATTGCAGCATCCGGAGCCAAACCCAGAAAGAACTCTTTATGTTCGCGGCTTTTCTGTAAAATCCATTCAGTATACTCCTGTCCGGTTTCCTGCAAGTCCGCCAGCATCCTGGCAGATGGCGTCAAATCCGGGTCGTCCAGTTTTTGCAATTGCTCGTCTACCGCCATACTGTACTCCTTGGTCCGATGCACCCTATCCAGCAGCTCACCGGTCATTTTTATCTTGTCGAGGAGCGCTTTGCCGGTGCTGACAAGACTGCTCTCTCCCCGGGGAGTGGCCAGCAGCAGCCCTGGTTCGCGCCCCCTGGTCAGTACTCTCTGCTGGTTGTCGATCACCATCCGGCACTCCGCCGGACAGATAACTGCATCACTCATCAGCAGGCAGCTGATCAGAAAAGCATCGAGAAACAGTGTTTGCCGGCGATCAATGCCCACCGGCAGGAAAGGATTATTGTCCAGGAGCCGAACTTCTATATATTCGACACCACTTGTCCGCAGGGCAGCAAGAGGTTTTTCTCCTGATCGGATACCCCTTTTCGGCCGGATGTCGCTATAGTACTCATTTTCAATCTGCAGAACACTGCTGCTCAGCTGGCGATACTGCCCGTCGACCTTGACACCTATTTTCTCGTAGGGCGGATAAGGGGTATGGATCGCCTTATCCAGGGAGGCGATAAACGTGTTCAGATGATTAAAGCAGATATTCAGAGAAGACTGGGCCTTGGTTGAATAGCCGAGATCGCTCATACGCAGCGAGGTCGCATAGGGCAGATACAGTGTCCGGTCACCCAGGGAGTGCAGTGGATGGAGTTTCCCTTTTAAAAAGGAAACATCCACCGTCGGGGAGGCACCAAAGAGATAGAGAAGCAGCCATGAATACCGGCGAAAGTTGCGAATCATTTTGAAATAACCGGACGACCGAAATGACTGCAGCGAATCAGTATTTCCCTGGAGCTGTTGAAGTGAGCGCCAGAAGTCATCCGGCAGCGAAAAATTATAATGTATACCGGCGATGGTCTGCATCATCTTGCCGTAACGATGCGCAAGGCCGACCCGGTATATATGTTTCAATCGACCGATATTCGATGGACCATACCGGGCGATGGGAATTGCCTCGGCATCGGGGATATGGCAGGGCATACTCCCTGCCCAGACAAGCTCCTCACTCAGTTGACCGTAGGTGAATTGATGCAGGCTTTGAAGAAACTGCAATGCTGCCGCACCGTCATCAAAACTGGGAGTAACGAATTCAAGAAGAGCTTCAGAAAAATCGGTGGTAACGGTACTATTGGTCAATGCCGAACCGAGGCCCCGCGGATGCTCTTTTTGTGACAACTGCCCCAAAGAGTCGACCCGCAAGCTCTCTTTTTCAATGCCTCGCAGGGCACCTTGTAAAAGTGAACTGATGTCGTTTTCGACAAGTTGCTCCAGTTCTTGCTCCAGTTGTTGTTCCAGATTGGATTCCACTGTTTCGCTCTTGTTATGTATGATCGGATGACAGCCTGCCACAAAGACACCAACTTCCAGTTTATCTTGTCAGTGCCTTACCCCCTCAAGGGGTAAAAAAAAATCCCAATTTTCTTCTGGTTCACCGGGATTTATCGTAAGGGATATATCGCCGGGGGGGCTCCGTCAAGCAAAGAGATACAAACTCCTGCCAACCATCGTTCTTTGAGCGTACCCCAGGACAAGTCGTTTGACAGGATGCAAGGTACGTTTTATCAGTATTCCTTGAAAACGTTCACCTGTCCCGAATCAATGGGTATACCTGACATTTCCGGTAAGGGCGAATGTCTGCAGCTCGGCCGTAAAGAAGGTCTAGCTTTAATTGACAGTAACATTTCATATTTTACAGAGGATATTCCATGAAACTGTATTACGCTGTAGGTGCCTGTTCTCTCGCACCGCATATCATTCTCCGGGAAACCGGTTTGCCTTTCCAGCTGGAACGCGTCGATTTAGCCAGGCATCAACTGGCCAATGGTCAGGATTATTTTCAAATCAGCAAGCGTGGTCAGGTGCCGCTGCTGGAACTCGACGATGGCAGCAAAATTGCCGAAGGCCCGGTAATCAGCCAGTATATTGCCGAACAGGCCGAGCGCAAGGACCTGCTGCCGCCGAGCGGTGCGCTGGAGCGGTACCGCGTGCTCGAATGGCTGAACTTCATTTCATCGGAGCTGCACAAGTCGTATTCCTTACTGTTCAACAAAGAGCAGCCGGAAGAGGCCAAAGCAATTACTCTCCGTGCTCTGCGTAAAAAATACGAGTGGGTGGCAGAACAGTTGAGTGGTAAAGATTACCTGATGGGCGACAATTTTACAGTAGCGGATGCATATCTTTTCGCGGTGACAAATTGGGCGGAAAACTTTGCCCTCGATCTGTCCGACCTCGAACCAATCGAGGCATTTCAAAAGAGGGTCAAAAGCAGGCCCGCTGTGCTCGAATCCCTCAAAGCCGAGGGTCTTGATTCCTGACCCCGGCACACCGGATAGAGGCCGGAACTTTGTTCAGTACCCTCTTGTGGAGTGCTCTTTTCAGTACCCCCTTGAGGGGTGCTCTTTATAGTACCCTCTTCAGGGGTACTCTTTTCGGTACCCGGGCATTGCAAGGGCTCTGGTTATTGTCGTGCAGCAACCAGGCGGAGCTGCAGACTGATCAAATCAAAGACCTTATGCATGCCAAGATGCTCAAAAAACCGGGTGGAACCATAAATCACCTGCCATTTCGTCCGGTCAATATCAAAATGGGCATCCAGGACCAGAGAATTATCCGCCATAAGCACCACAGTGGCATCAAACTCAAGATCGGCTGCAACACCTCGTAATTCTAATTCGCCGTTGACATGGTAATTGCAGGCGGTCAACCAGCCGGGTTCGATACATGCGGCTTTTTTGATGGTAAAAACCGCCCTGGGAAACAGGTCGGTAAAGAAAAAATCGTCCGACCGGAGATGGTTTTCCAACACTGGCTGTAATTCATTGCCTTGCAGATTTTTGTTATGGATAGTGGTCATGTCGATTTCAATCATTCCGAATATCATTCTCTCTTCGATATAGAGCTCGCCGCCGGCAATATCCACTGTACCGAAATGGCGGGAATTTGCATTGCGTCCCACCCACTCCACCTCGCTTAGCTGATGATCAATCCGGTATTGCCCGTCAGGTACTATCACCGTCGTCTGCAGGTCATCCTGCCGGTCGGCTGCTTCGCCTTTCAGCTCATAGCCGGCCTCACGCCATGCCTCCAGTCCCCCATCGAGAAACGACACCTGCTGGTACCTGGCCCGATCCAACTTTTCCAGGGCAACCGCCGCATCCCGGCTGCGGCTGCTCGAACCATAGACAACAATCGGCCGGTGTTTATCTGCAACGACACCAGCCAGATCATCGAGGAAGGAAACCTGAAACACACAGACATTTTCGGCGCCGGGGATGTGCCGTCCGGCAAAATGCTCGGGTGACAACAGATCTATGACCACCGTGTCTGGTTTATTCATTATGAGGGTTTGTAAGGCATCAACGCTCACTTTATTCTGGTCAAATTTCGAAGTCATGGCTTTCCTCATTTAAAATAAGTTGTTACACTTTTCAGTCTGCCGATCGGCCTGTTATTGCTGTGCATAATGCAAGGGGATGCTTCACGGAAATCCCTTTGTCAATACCCATCACCTTAAACACAAAACATTGATCAGGCGAGGAGCTTGTCCGAGAATAGGTATTTTGTTCAAAATCGAGGCGTTTTAGGAAAATAAGCACAGGCATATAGTTAATATCGGAGTCTACGCTTACCTCCGAGCATTATTTTCCTAAAACAACGAAGAGTTTGGGAAAAAGGGCATTCTCGGACTTGCTCCTGATGGCCTCAGCTAAAATAATAGTCCAGGACGCATCAACTTCTCTACCATGGGGAAACGCTATGTATGATATCAAAGTGTATCGCGATTTTATCAAAGACAGCATTCGAAAAACTATCGATTTTCGGAAGAGTGACCAGAACAGAGGTGTTCCCGTACCACCATTGGAGGAACATGTTGATCTGAAATTACCTCGCATCTCTCTTCCTGACAGATCATCCTGGGGTCCTGTTGTAAAAGAAACTCATCTTGTGGACGCTATTGGTAATCGACGCAGCAGGCGAAACTATAATGACCAATTCCTGAAGGTTGAAGAATTGGCCTTTCTGCTCTGGGCGACACAGGGACAAAGACAGCCGGGAAAACAGCCTGCCCATTTCCGCACAGTGCCTTCAGCCGGTGCAAGACACAGTTTCGAGACGTACCTGTTCATTCACCGGGTGGAGACAGTACCCCAGGGGCTGTATCGTTATCTTCCTCTCTCCCATGAGCTTGTTCTGATATATGGCACCGATACCCAGTTTAAAACCAGACTATCCCAGGCAGCCCTGGGGCAAAGGTTTGTCGCTGACAGCGCGGTGACGTTTATCTGGACAACCGTGCCTTATCGTATGGAGTGGCGGTATTTACAGGCAGCACATCGGGTTATCCTGCTCGACGCAGGTCATGTCTGCCAGAATCTCTACCTGGCATGCGAGGCGATTGATGCTGGAACCTGTGCCATTGCAGCCTACGACCAGGAAGCGATGGATGAATTGATCCAGGTAGATGGCAAAGAACAATTCGTTATCTACCTCGCACCTGTGGGAAAATATTAGATCGCCATCTGTATGATGCCGATGGCTATAATTGACATATTACGTCGAGTTCATCGGCGAGCTGCGGCGAGACCGGTGATTTCTGGAAAGAAATGGGTCTGTAACAAATGGAATAAACTGTAGGATTTCGTCCCCCGGTTTGGAAAATCGCGAAAATCAGAAGGTAAAGAGCTTCACACCTTCTTCACGAAGCTTTTCGGCAACGACAGGGGGTTGAGCAATGCTTACGCCGTCAATAAGAACGGCAGGGTCTGCGCCTTTATTTGGAAGAAAAAGCGGACACATCTCTATAGTAGCGCCGCTCTCGATCAACCCCAGAAGAAGCATCTGAGGAGACTTGTTGAGCGGTTTGATCATGGTCTGCTCACTGTTTTTTACGGCCAATTCACCAGCAGGTCCGCAGAGGAGCATACGGACGCTCTTACCCTGATTAATCGTCTGGGTGGACAGGACCATCGCCATCATCTGTGTCTGCGCGTCAGGTGTTGTGACGACAACAAAAAGACCTTTTGTTTCATCATCAGCAGCATGAGACTGCAGCGACATCACTACCATCATCAGCAAAGCCAAAAGTGCAGCGGTACATTTCATAGAACGCATCATGTCAATTCTCCTTTTTTTCTATTACTGTTGAAGTGAACCCCGAAGGCAAAAAACCGGGGCAGCAGCATACAGCAAGCTCAGTGACCCGCTTCCCAGAACACAGGATAGCGATAGTTCTTAACAAAATCAATGCGCAGGAAACACTTCACAACAGTCACTCTAGCACCAGGAATTTGTCCGAGAATGGCCAACCTGGAAAACTGCTTTATTTTTCTCCCTGACTTTTTAGTTTAGGAGGTGGCGTTTAGTAAAAGAGAATCTTATTGAACCCTTCTTTCTTTTGTGAGGCGAGCTTTTGTCAATCCGGATAGCCCTGACCCGCCAAGCTCCATAAGGTGGTTGCACAGAAAAGTAGTGTCACACCTGAAATGGCCTTTCGCTTAGAAAAAGCCTTTGGTGGTGTCGCCGACACGTGGCTCAAGATGCAGCTGAATTATGACCTGGCTCAGGTGCGTGGCCGTTCTTCGGCTATCGTTGTAAAGAAATTGGTTGCCAAAACAGCCCATCTTAAGAAGGAGCATTCCGGCACATTTTAAAACGCGGAGTTGAGCAAAAAGGGCGTTCCCGGACAGCCTCCTGGTGTTTTAACGAGATCCCCAGTGGGTTGTTATGGTCACGCTTTTAATGATGAGCTGAATATTCATCCAGTAATCTGCGAATCATTTTCTGATACTGGGTATTGTGCTTTTTTGCTTCCTTCTTAAAGAACTCAACGCTCGTTCTGCTGAGCGAAATTGTAACTTTGACAGTTTCTTCTTTCAGGGCAAGTTCCTCCGGTGAGGGAAGAAAGTCGTCAATTACTTTTACCTTGCCAATTGCTTCATCCGAGTATTTTATTTTCTCTTTCATATATCTTTCTCCCCTTTCGCCAATACCCGGCACCAATAATTCTAATTTTGTACTTTCGATAAGTAAATCTTACTGTCAAGATACCCTCACCGACCTTGCCGAGGCAATAATATCACTTTTCGTCCAGGCTATGCTCGAGGTCCTCCAGAATAATACGATGGTGATCGAGGAAAGCAAGTTGCGCCATAGCAAATGAAACACCATGTTTTTCTGTGTTTATTCGGCTCTTGGATGAGTCCCACTCAAAATCAGATGTTTTGGTCATACGAATACAATAAGGTGTCGAAAAATTTGTGTCAATATAAATATATGGCTAATCGTATGGACATTGGACCTTGGACCGTTATAAAGAAGTTGATATTTTACATAAAGGTTCCGATTGGCCATACACCCCGCTTACTAAGGCTTTCCTCATCCGTCCCCGACAAGATAGTCTCACTTTACAGCAGACCAATATATACCTCACAAACTCAACGCTCGTTCTGCTGAGAGAAATTGTAATTGTGCTACACTGCATTATTGACACCTTGTCAGATTTTGTTATAAAATTTTCTTGATTTCAAATTCATCTATATTGATCCAAGATAAAGCCAAACCTGCCGCAAGACAGGGACGGAAAGCTGCGGGTCTTAACAAAACAGATAGCCGAGCTGCCTATTTTAAAAGGTTGTTCGGCTATTTTTGTGTAACAGAAGAATTTTGATAAACTGGTGAAAAGTCCCGGCAATGTCATTCCGGGCTTGCCCCGGAACCTACATCTGTATGAAATCAATGCCTTCCAAGGGCATAATGTATGGTCTTTATGTTTGTGCTAATAATCTGATACAGCGAGTGTGCAACGCATAAAGTCGATTTTCTCATTTAGCCGTGAAAACATTATTCAAACATAATCGGCAGGATTTGTTTGATATGTCAATGGTCTATCACAGGAGAACATTATGAAAAAGCTATTAACGACAATTGTAATTTTGGCATTCATGGCTCCAATAGGAAACGCATTTGGTTATGAAGATGTATATCCAGAAGATGCTGCTGACATGGTTTATTACGATGGAGCCTATATCTTGGATGTGCGAACCCCACAGGAGTGGAATTGGGTTGGGCATCCAGGTGTAAACCGAAATGGAGAAGGAGAATACTTAGATTATGAACATGTGCTGAACGTGCCTTATGAGGTCTACCATGAGGGATACATGAAAGGAGATGTTCTGATTGTCAATAATCAATTTGTTAAGGATGTCAAAAGATTACTTGGCAAAGATGCAACTATTATTACTATGTGTCGATCTGGTGTACGATCGGTGTCGGCAGCGATTGCCCTCGAGGACGCTGGGTTTACAGACGTTTATAACATGGTCACTGGATTTGAGGGTGATAAAGATTATCAAGGCTACCGTACTGTAAATGGTTGGAAAGTTGTTGGACTGCCATATAATTATTCAGGTGTTGGTGACTATAAAGATTAAGAACATAGGACCATTCGAATCCTGCCGCCAGAATATACCGTCACTGGACTTATCGTTCTGTCATAGCCTTACGTCAATATTTCAAACATATTTTGTATACTTTTTATCAGTACATTCGCCAGCCAATTTTTTCAGCCTTAGTAAGGCGATACGCCCCGCTTACTAAGGCTTTCCTCATTCCGTCCCCGATAAAACAGTCTCACCTGGCAACAGACCAATATATACCTCACGATAACCAGTCAGTGGCAGCAGGCAGGCACGTTCATCAACCTGACGACATCGTGGGCGACGTAATACAGTTCAGTGGCAAACCATTCTGTCTGCAGCACCCCGTCGTCGTCAAGATAATGGTGTGGTTCTTCCAGGACATTACCGTTCGACGGACCCAAACATTGATCAAACCGCCAGTAGCCATCATCACAGGCAATGCCGAGAGTGGCCAGACGTTCGCCGGATCTGGTGCGGATGGAAAAAACACAGTACGTCGACTCCAGGCACCGGCTGATATACTCCCGCCAGCAGTTATTCATCAGGGAGCCTTCCGCCTTGAGCAGCTTCGCCGAAGTGAGCGGCATTATCAAATATTCACCGACAAGCATTTCGGACAAGGTACAGTTCCATTTGCCCGTTCGCTTCTCGACTGAGGTCTCTCCTGCCAATTCGGCTGCAAAAATGGCCGGAAAATTTTCTAATTTTACTTGAGAGAGCATTGTCATTGTACCTCCAGACGTTGATAGTCATCATAAGATGTGACTGTCCCACCACATCCTCTTCCCCTTCTCGATCCTACAATGACACTATGACATACCAGGGGTATCACAGAGCGCCCCCCCTTGCATTTTTTTCATCTTTTTTTCCATCAACAATAAAAAATCATAATTTTGTTGCCGCCATCGTCATGACGTTTAGATTAAAGGCCTTATTGATAGATGCAGACCTTAAAGGCCTCGGAAAGGTTCACGCCGGCCATTTGCATGCCTATGAGCAACGGCGGCACCTGGCATGCCAAGATCGATTGGGAAGAGCCGACCACCTGGGGCATGACGATGTGCCGGTTTCCTGCCTTGTCGCCGGCACATCGGCAATAGTGTCGGGATAGGGCATCAGGATGACCAAGCGGCTTGAGTATCCCCAGAACCGGAAATACACCACCTCTCCTCTATTGACTGACTGGACAAATGTTGTACAATTGTCTCAAAGAAACAATTTCCTCAAGACAAAGGAGCACCATGGAACTTGTCATCGATACATCTGCATTGATAGCAGTGATCGTTGCTGAACCCGAACGGGACACAATTATCGAAATAACCAAAGGGAATACCCTGATTGGACCAGGCTCAATTCCATGGGAAATTGGCAATGCTTTTTCTGCGATGTTCAAGCAAAACAGGGTATCAATGAAGGAAGCGGACAAAGGTATACAGATATTCAATACGATTCCAATACGATATATCGAAACGGATTTTTCTAAAATTTTGTATTTATCCAAAGAAAACAACATGTACGCCTATGACGCATATTTTCTTGACTGCGCGATACGGCATAAAGCACCTTTATTGACACTGGACAAAAAACTCCGAATAATTGCCGAAAATCTCAATATCGAAACTTTGGAGGTTTAAAATGCAGGTATATTCCTATTCAGAAGCCAGGCAAAAATTGGCAACAGTGTTGAAGCAGGCTGAACGTAGTGGAAAAATTATCATCCGTAGAAAAGATGGGAGAACGTTTGCTCTTACCCCGGAAACAATGGCTACATCTCCGCTTGATGTTCCTTCAATAAAGGCCAAGATCACCACTAGCGAACTAGTTGATATTATAAGAGAAGGAAGGGAACGGTAGAAGTAATGCGTTCGCTTCTCTGGTGCATTTACGACTTGCCTATAACCAGTCCAGAACGCCCCACCACCAGTAATCCAGGGGAAAGAGCAGCACAACGCCGGCCAGCGCCAGGAAAATGCAGACCTTAAAGGCCTCGAAAAGATTCACGCCGGCCATTTGTTCAAGGCTTAAATGCTTTAAGCTGCAGTTCTTTTATTACCCTGAAATGCTTGACGTTACTTGAGGCCAGGGGCATATTATTTTCGACTGATGTGGCTGCGATGATAGCGTCACCTGAGCCAAGGCCGGACGACAAAGTGTATTCCTCAATGTATATAGAAGCCCGATGGCCAATATTCTCTGTCAGGGGAAGAACAATAAATCCGAATGTCGTTAAGAAATCCTTAGTGTATTTGTGCTGAGTTTTATTTTTTGCGTGCTGCAGTAACTCCATGTAGCTCTGGATGGAGAGATATTTTTCTTGTTCTTTTTCGAATAGATTTGCCGCCTTTTCATTGCCACGTTGAGCCCAGATAAAAATGTCTGTGTCAAATATCATCGTATCGAGGCCTCCTCAATTCTTTCATAACATCTGGCACAGATTGGCTTTCATCTTGAGATGACATTCCGAAAAATGGGTGTTCTCTTATTTTCAGGTGCGTACTCCCCCCAGCTGGAACCAAAATTCCTTTGACTTTGCCACGATATAGAACAGTCACTTTTTCATTTCTTTCTAAAGCCTTAAGCACATCGTTCATTTTATATCTTAAATCTACCACAGTAGCTTTCATGGTGAGCCCCCTTTTCTAAATGTATAGTCCAAGTATACATTAAATTTTTGAAGGGCTCAAGATGAAATATGGCCGACTTCCTGCCTTGTCGTCGGTACATCGGCAATAGTGTCGGAATCCTCCCCTTCTTCTCCCCTTCTGCAAGCCGAAATGGTCGGCCATGTTCATGGCGATGGGCACCAGCAGGATCACGCGCCCCAGGGCAGAGGGCATCAACAACCCGAACAGGGCACCGAAGAAGACCAGCCCAGCGATGAGTCGGGCATAACTTTGATTGAGGTGGTGCGCCGCTTTGCCGGCGATTCTTGTCCCCAAGCCGGTGACATTGATGCCGACGCCGAGGATAAGACCGCCGAAAATAAGCCAGAAGGCACCGGAAGAAAAACCGGAAAAGACGATCCCCGGTGGAGCGATGGCCAACAGTATCGCCCCGGTAAAAAAGATTAGCGCGGTGAGATATTCGGCAATCTTCTGCCTTTGAATAGAAAAGAGCCATTCTCTCTGGATCTTCTTAAACGAGTATTCTTGTCGCCTCCCGTAACCGGAAAATTTACACCACCCCCACCTTCGTGATACCAAGTGAAAAGAGTTGTATCTTTGCTTGATTCATCTCAAAGATTTTTCCTGTCACCGCTCGCGCAACAAAGGATAAGGGTTTATCG
This sequence comes from Desulfocastanea catecholica, assembly GCF_054657295.1. Classification (NCBI taxonomy): domain Bacteria; kingdom Pseudomonadati; phylum Thermodesulfobacteriota; class Desulfobulbia; order Desulfobulbales; family Desulfobulbaceae; genus Desulfocastanea; species Desulfocastanea catecholica. The sequence continues at coordinate 7,088 of NZ_BAAHYZ010000013.1, read as the reverse complement.
CCGTTGACTTCCACCAAATTTTTTCCGGACCCAGCACGGAGACCTCGAAGTGCAGATGCGGCGCCGCATCGCTGGCATTGCCGCTGGAACCGACCAGACCAATTGGATCGCCACTTCGTAATTGTTTGCCTTCCACGAGGCCCGGCGCATAGCTGTCCAGGTGCGCGTAGTAATAAACAATTTTTTCTGTGGGATCGAACTGGTAGACGGTCAGTCCGCCCTGATTGCTGTAGAACAGTTTCACGACTGTGCCATCGTCCGCTGCGATCACCTTAGTTCCCCTCCGCGCCATGATGTCGATTCCGTCGTGAATACGACCTCCGCTTCGTGCATTGGTGTAGGTGTCGGTCAACTGGCTGGCCTTGATACCCACGACCGGGATCAACAGGGGCTTCGAAGGAATCTCGGTCGACGGCCGGACCACCATCACCGGCGGTACTGCAGTCGCTGTGGTGGATTGCGGCGAGGAAGAGCTGGCGGCATATATTTTTATCGCTGGTGACAGCCATGGGGGCGAAACATCCGTCACGGGCGCTGCGCTCGCATTTGCTGTCGGCGTGGCGGATTGTTGTGGTGGGTTGTTGACTACCGATGGCGCGCCTGCCGCCAGCAGATGCGAACAGAACACTGCCTGTGGCTGCAAAGGCGCAGGCAGGATGAAGAAGACGAGAATGGAGGTCGCGCCGCACAGCGCGCCGAAGACGATGGACAACACATGCTTCAAAATAGGATGTGTGCGTCGCTCTGCTTTGTTTGCCACTGACGGGTCGGAACTCATGCCTGTAGAAACTATTCCTGCAAAATCGCTGGGGTGCCTTGCCCGGCGAGACCGCCTGCGCCGGCAACAGCGGTCGATCTTACTTCTCCATTTGGATCCATGTCTCGTCCAGTGTAAATCATAGTTAAGTCAACGGCATGTCATTAAATCATTTTTTATTAAAAAAAATGGAAATGTAAATCAAATGCTCGGTAAGGGCGATTGAGACTATTTTCTCAGCCTTAGTAAGGGGCTGTCCTTCCCCGACAAAAAACCTCACTTGGCGGCAGACCAATATACCTCACGACCACCAGTCAGTGGCAGCAGGCAGTCGAGTTCATCAATCTGACGACATCGTGGGCGACGTAATACAGTTCAGTGGCAAACCATTCTGTCTGCGGCACCCCGTCTTCATCAAGATAATGGTGTGGTTCTTCCAGGACATTACCGTTCGACGGTCCCAAACATTGATCAAAGCGCCAATAGCCATCATCATCACAAGCAATGCCGAGGGTGGCCAGACGTTCTCCGGATCTGGTGCGGATGGAAAAAAGACAGTACGTCGACTCCAGGCACCGGCCGACATAGTCCCGACAGCAATTATTCATCAGGGAGCCTTCCACCTTGAGCAGCTTGGCCGAAGTTAACGGCATTATCAGATATTCACCGACAAGCGTTTCGGACAACGTACACTTCCATTTACCCGATCGCTTTTCGACTAAGGTCTCACCAGTTAATTCGGTTGCAAAAATGGCCGGCAAATTTTCTACTTTCGATTGAGAGAGCATTTTCGTTGTACCTCCAGACGTTGATAGTCATCATAAGATGTGACTGTCCCACCACATCCTGTCCCCCTTCTCGATCCTACAATGACACTATGACATACCAGGGGTATCACAGAGCGACCCCCCCATGCATTTTTTTTCATAATTTTCCGCCATCGTCATGCCGCCAGTAGTCTGCATGCTGTTTCGTTTTCTTGCCGGACTTAAGAGAAGAGTATTAGGTGGGGCTGAGAAATCCCCGGACTGTCGAGGATTCGCTCAAGGAAAGGAATTTCCGCAAGGGCCAGATAAGTCTGTCATCAGAGAGCAGATCATCCTTGTCATCTTGAGAATGTGTCCTAAGTGCTTATGCTTTTTTCTCACCTGCATCTATCTACATAAGGAGGGATGAATCATGGATAAAAACTACAGCTACAAACGCCTTTCCAGGGACGAAGCGGCCCTGCTGCTGGTGGACCATCAGTCTGGTCTTATCTCACTCGTGCAGGATTTCTCGCCCGGCGAGTTCAAGAATAATGTGTTGGCAGTGGCTGCTGCCGGAGCGTATTTCAAACTGCCGACCATTTTAACCACGAGCTTCGAAAATGGGCCGAATGGTCCTCTGGTTCCGGAACTGAAAGAGACATTCCCGGATGCGCCATACATTGCCCGTCCCGGTCAGATTAACGCCTGGGACAATGAGGATTTTGTCAGCGCGGTCAAGAAAACGGGCCGCAAACAGCTCATCATCGCTGGAGTCGTGACAGAAGTCTGCGTTGCCTTCCCTGCATTATCCGCTGTTGAAGAAGGCTACGATGTGTTTGTCATCACCGACGCCTCCGGTACATTCAACGAGGTCACCAGACACAGTGCCTGGCTGCGCATGCAGGCTGCGGGTGTACAGCTTCTGAACTGGTTCGGCATGGCCTGCGAACTCCACCGCGATTGGCGTAACGACATGGAGGGACTGGGCGCCTTGTTGTCCAATCATATTCCAAACTATCGTAACCTCATGACAAGTTATTTCGCACTGAACAAGTAAATGGATTCAGGAGAAGTTGCCCGTACAGATACCCTGTTCAGCACACTGCCACCTTGCGCCAGTGAACATTTCAGAGCATTTTTTATAAGTGCTGAAAATTGAAAATCGGTAGGTGGATTTAAATTTAGCGGGTGAACCGGCAAAACCGGACAAGATAATCGTCGCGAACTGGACAAAGTAATTGACACTTAATAGAGAAAAAATGTCGCTAAAGATTTAGCAGTCACGATCAAAGATTATATAGAGTAACCATACGAAAAAATCGACGAGGACTCTAACGCAAAAAAAAACCCTGATCTCAAAGGACCAGAGTTTTTGAAGTTTACCAACAAACAATCAAAGGGAATTCGTCAAGGGTTGTCCTTTTTAATTGCCACGCCTGTTGCCCAAAGGAGCCCTCCCGGGTCAATTCCTTGATTCAACAAAATAACATGGGTAGCCCCTAGAGGAGCAGATTTTGCCCTTAAAGAATTGTGCATTTTAGCTGTTTCTGAAGGTACATGTTTTGCTGCTGTAATAGATGCAAGTTCGGTATAATTGAAATCAGGTTTTGTCATGATGATTTCAATAGAATTTGGATCTGTCGGTGGATTGTAACCTTTACTTGTTTTTGTTACATCCACAGTTGCACAAGCGGATAATAACATTATAGAAATACAAGTTAAAATATAACAACCAATTTTCATTTTTTGCCCCCTTAGTCTTTTTGATATTTAATGGCAGTCCCAACAATCCTTGTATATGTACCTACAATTTTGTTATTTTCTATTTTTCCTTTGTAATAGTCCTTTCCTGCCCATTCTTCTGTTCCGGAGTAGTAGCCTCCCAAAATCGTCACTATTACAGCATCGGCGCCAATATCTGCGGCTCTTTTTCGCATACCGTTGGCAGATTCACCTCTCATTTGAAAATCTGCAACAACTATGTATGGTTCAGTAGGTTCAGAAGTAAGAAGTTCAACCTCAGCTACAGGTCTTGAAGCGTACCTCTCAGTTGCATAGTACCTGTTTGCTACATCAGTGGCACAAGAACTCAGTAATAATGAAATTAAAATAATTAACAAGTGTATTTTGCAGGAACGCACATTCATCTTGAGTACCATAATCTGAGATTGGTGAATATCAGAAAGCATTGACTTTAGGGTGATACAATAAATTGCAAATAGTTGCAAACCTATTGTTGATTATTAGGTGACAAAAAAAGCCTGACACTACGCTACATGTAACAAAATGTAGACAAAAGAGCTAATATAATTTGGTCATTACAATCCCAGGCTCTCAGGAAAAAAAACATGTTTTGATCGATATGAAATATTTTGACTCCTGAAAGTTTAAACGTAATCCCTAAAAACACCACCTTAAAAGGGGAGTTACTGCAGGGCGTATTAACTAATTGCTATCGTAAAAAAATGTAACTATTTTCTCAAATTCATTACAGGTTTGATTTTCTTCAATTATTTTACGCAAGTTGCTATAGTATGGATTTATTAAGTAAATTAGATCATTTCTTTTTTGTCTGGTGTTGGTTGTCGTAGTAATAATTACCTTATTTTTTATTAACTTATCGATAATGTCATTTCTTGACTTAAATTTTTTGCGTATTTCACTTGCCAATTTATTTTTAAAAGCACCGTTTGACCAGAAGAATCTAATAACTTTTTTTATCTCGTTTATCTTGCCATCTTCTCGCTCTTTTAGTGCGCTATATTTCTGCTTTAACTGTTCTTCTATACATGCAAAGTCGTCACATGTAGAAAAATCAAAGTTATCAAGAGTCATCTTGGTTGTAGAATTTTCTTTATTTAATGGACCAATGAAAGTACAGTAAGAAAAATGTGTATTGAGATCATATTTGCAATCAAAAAAATATTCGTAATTTTCAAAATGGCAGTTGGTAAATTTTATCGATTTGAAATCGAAAATTGGCTTAGCTTTGTTGCTTGAATGAAGATTTATTATGTGTAGTTTTTCAATATTTCCATCACTGTCTGCATAAAAATCTTTCAATAGTGCTGTTCTACTATCAACAGTACAAACTTTATCCTTAGCTAATATTAATAAAAACAGTGAGGAATTTATTCTTCTTGATATTTCCTTATTAATGTTTAATGCTGGAATCACTTTTTGAGTAAAATTCAATATTCGATATTGAAGATTTTCTAAGTCTAATTCTTCGATTCGTTTCAATACTGCTTTAGTAAAGCTGTTATCATAGCTAATGTGGTCAATAATTACATCTATTAACTCGTCGGATATATTGTCATAGACTTCTTTCTTCAGAAAAGAAGAAAGCGAAATTGTTTTAAAATAATCTGTAAAAAAATCGTAACGAAATCTAATTGTTTCTCCTTTTTCGTCGTTAATTATAAGCGGATGACCTTTGAATTTCTCAATTGCAGTTCCACTATATTTTCTTCCAAAGGAATCTTTTAACCCCTTGAAATGTTGATGATGAATTACACCATCAAAATCTGTAGCTATGTTTGTAAAAAGGTTAATCTGCTCATCTATAGGTAATGTTTCCAGTTTAATAACTTCTCTTTCACACACTTTTCCAACTAAATAGTCATTGGTAAAAATTGCAGGTAAAAGGAGGTTGCTGTCAATTTCTCCAGAAGAAAAATCATCCAGAAGATTCTCTGATATCATATCCAATATATATGGTATATAAATGTTTTTATCTTCGCGAGAAATTGCAAAATGGTTTGCAAGACTCAGAGCCTTGTCAAGCTTTCCTGAATCAAAAAAATAAGAAAAATATTTTTTTGTTAATTCTTCATTGAAGGCGCTTAGTGTTATTGTTTTTATATCACGTGATATGTTGTTTTTATCCCAAAAATAATCGCGACAAGTAATGATAATCTTAGACTTTGCCAAGTTATGAGAATAGTTGCTAAATATCGCTTCAATAAATGTATTGACATTAAACTTGCTACCCATTTTTGTTATTACTTCATCAAGACCATCCAGTGCTATTATTAGGTTTCCATTATCTATAGACAGTTCTAATAATTTCTTATTAAATCGTTTTCCAACGCTATTTTTCTCTGCGACGACAGCATAAAAATCAAAAAGATCTTCTACGGAAGTGTGACGCATTATTTCGTTAATGATCTCATGTGAGCTAATGAACAATATATTAGCTCTCTCATCCTTAAAGATGTCTTTGTATAGGATATCAAGAAAATACTTTAAAACGGTAGTCTTTCCAATACCACCAGTCCCTTTTATAACCAATAGAGGGTTGTCAACTTCTGCATACCACTCTTTTAAAAGAATATCAGCACTTTTGCTGCTTATTTCTTCTGTAAACGGCTGTACGAAATTCTTTATGTTAAAGTTTCCTTGATGGAAGATATTCGGGTCGAATAGCCCATTGTATATTTTTTGAAGTGAAAATTCCTCTAAATAATAGACTTCAACCTCTTTCCAATGTTCTTTTGCCTGCTTTTCTAATCTTTGCTTGTCTGCTATGCCTCCTTTTGGGTTAAATTCGTCTATTAGAAATATTTTCTTTATTCCTTTGGCTACATAGTTGGCCTGCAGTATATATTCTATTGTTGCTTTTCGAGATGTGTATTTTGAGAAGTATAGAAAATCAAATGGCGTAGAATATTCGCCAGTTATGCTATATATCTCAAAATATAATCCGGATGATGACTTTTTAGATTCAGCAATCTTGGCGCAATTAGAAGAAGGAAAATACTTATCTTTAAAAGCTTCAACGGTACTTCTAATTGATAGGTTCCGGCTTGGATAGTATTCGACCCTGCTTTTTAATACACTGTCTTTTAAAAGCAATATTTTCTCTGTTGTCGCATTTTTGTTTTCTGGGGTATTGTCACTCTTAAGCGTACGTATAATTATGTTACCTTCACGAAAAGATTCATTTGATTGAAGAAGTTCTTTTATTTCTAGCAGATAAGGTGCTGGGAAGATTTCAATTACTAAAACATTTTTATTGTTTATTCTTACAGTATGCAAATCAAATACAGATTCGATATTTATGAGGTCATCTGAATCTTGATACAATGGAGTATTTTTGAAATGAGTTTTTAGCTTAGCTATAATTTTGTTTTTGGCATCTGACAATTTTGAGAATAGACTTATCTGCTCTTTGTTGATATCAATATTATAATCTTGACATTCTCTTTTTTTTTCGTCGAAACCACAAATTAGATATTTTTTTGAGGTTACTTCACTGTTTGTGTTTATCAATGCAGAAAAGTCTTTTAAAAATTCCCCCCAACCTTTACTTCTGTTCTTTTCATTATTACTCCAATACCAATATGATTTAAACTCTAACCATTCATTTTCTTCTAATCTTATTAAGTCGTTAGTAATGGTTTCTATACTACTATTCATTTTGATTCCTTTAATAGATTCAACGATAGTGCTAAGGCTTGCAATTACGAATCATTTCAATGAACTTTTGATGATTGTGATCATGAGTCGACATTTCCTTGATTAAATCATAACGTCTGAAAATTCATTTCAGAGGATTGTTTCAAAGTCAATATAATTCC
>NZ_BAAHYZ010000012.1:0-147693 GCF_054657295.1 Desulfocastanea catecholica | reverse complement strand
TAATTTTCTGTAAAGCAAACTTATTTATCGAATAAGATTCATCCCCAACAGCAATTGGTTTTTTGCTATCGGTCCAGTTTGCACCTATCGTCTTATAAACCTCAAGGATATCTTGTCCCGTTGCATTTCCTTGGCGAGTCCTGCCAATCGACACACTTCTACTGTGTTTCAGTTTAGTCACAGCGAACGGTGTCAATTCTGACAACCTCGTCGCATTGACACAGAGGTCTAGCGCTGCCAGGTCAAACTTGAAAAGAGTTTCATGGGATATCCTTTCCGGTCTGACTACAGAGTAAAAAATCGATAGTGCCATAATGTGAATATATAGAACGATCCCAAGACTGCTCGGGGCAATGTAATTATCTAAGGTCATCCACTGGTACACCGTAATCAGCACTTCTTCGTAGTTTGTAGGTTTGATGGGTTCTTCTCCCGCCGAAGGCAGAATACTTCTTTCCCCACCTGAGGAGATTGTATCATCATGACCAGCCAGGCCAAAGAGACGATCAGAGTGCTTCATTAAATCGGGGATATGGACAGCGTGAATTTCAGAATATCGTGTTAAGACCTTATCCAAGATTAACGCTTTCTTGTCATAATACCCATTCAGATCAACAAGTTCGCTGCCAGCATCCAAACTTTGAAAATATTCTTGAAGCAGTTCAAAATCTAGTCCCATATCTCACCCACGAGATACCCTGAAAAATCATCGGGCAGGCCGCAGGGTTTACGGCTTTTTGGGAGCTACCCTATCCCGATGAAAGATGGTCGGTACAATTACAGCAACGCTCGGTAATCCACCCCAAGCACTTCAGAAAACCGCTTTGCCATCTCTTTCCCGATAGGCCGTTTACCATTTTCCATCTCGGAAATATGACGCTGGGGAATACCAACCTTTGCGGCAAGTTCTCTTTGCGTCAGATCTTCGCGGGTTCGATATGCGCGAAGAGCAATGGTTTTCCCATCGGAAATATACTCCGGGAATACTTCAGCAACTGTGTATGTTCGCTCTTTGCCTTCTTCTATTGCCCGGACAAACTCTTCAACCTTTGCCGCATTGCTCCTGTGGACTTTCAGCCGCAAGGTTACAATGTCGTTTTCAGTATGGTGCTTTTTCGTGGGTTCCTGCATATGTCACCTCAATAAATCGTATCTTGCCTTTATGCTCTCGCCATATTGCCACATAGCAGGGTTTCCCTTTCTTCAGGTGGCAATGGTGCCGATCTCCTGGCAACTTTGAATAGTTGGGCCAATCGCCTTTTACCGGGCCTGTTGCACCTATCTCCCGAACCAGCAGATACAACACCTCTCTAATCTTGGCGGGTAGCTTGTCGGTCTGCTTCTTGGCTTTGCCGGTAAACTCAACTGTCCAACTCATATTATATACCATTTATTAGTATCATACAAGACACACTTGTACACTACTGGAAAGCAGAGAAACAGAAGGTCTGTTCTGTAATCGTTCATTTGTTCTGCAGTCCGACAACAGCTTCCTTTAGTTGTTCCCGTTTGTGGTGTGCATAGCGCTCTGTCATTTGAAGTGTCCCATGCCCCAGCAAATCTTTTATTTTGTAAATGTCGGTTCCATTCTCAACCAACCAGCTTGCAAATGTGTGTCGCAAGGTATGGAAGTTCACCCATTGCCTTTTATCCGCCACGCCTTGATTGAAGAGTTTTTTCACGACTGCATAATACAGGTGGCTTATCATGGAATGGGGCTTGTTCTCATCTTCGGGTTTACTGTCCTTCTTAACCCTGGCAGGAAAAACCAACCTGTCATCCTCCCCCCGGCCGCGCTGTGCAAACATTTTCTGAATGTCAGGGGTCATGTATGCCGTTCTGTCTTTGCCGTTCTTGGTCTGTCTCAGCTTCATTGTGCCTTCAAAGGTTTTAACATCGCCCCAAGTGAGTTTAGCAATCTCTCCGAATCGCATACCGGCATAAAGGGCCAGCATCGCCATATCGTGAACCTCGGTGGATCGTGCGGCAAGTTCCTTCATCAATACCTCTGCCTCTTCCCGGCTAAGGTATCGTTCCTTCTCGTTGTCCTGCTGTGGGTATTCAATGCCTGCTCTCTTTTTACTGACAGCCCTCTTGCTTTTCTCCAGTGCCGGATTTGTCCCTGAAAACCATTCTTCATCTATGGCAAAGTGAAAAACGATTCTGACCACATGGAGTGCATACCTGATTGTTGCTGGTGATAAACCAGCCTTCTCCATGTTCTTTCGCAGGTTTCTAAGGTGTGGAACCTCTGCAATTTTGGTCAAAGGATATTTACCCATTACAGGCGATATATGGAGGCGGAAAAGCTGCTCTTCACGTTTCCATGACTTTTCATTTTTCTTTTTCAGTTTTGAGTCAATCAGGTACTTGTCGAACACTTCCGTAAAGGTCATGCTCTTGACGGCCTCTGCCTTTTTGATTTTCTCGGCAACCGCCTTCTCTTCTCGTTTTATCTCACGTTTTTCGTTCAGTGACTGTGCACCGCTGCCGGTGGAATGGTTCGCTTTGAGTTTGTGTAGTTCTTGGCCTGCCTTGTTTGTTGTCCATCCAGCTTTGCTTGCCCATCCAAGAGACTCTTCCTTGCGGTTGCCGTCTGCGTCACGGTAGCGAATGACATAATACCGATCATAATTCACGCCATGTTTGCGGGTAGGGTGTTCTCTGTACCTGACACCTTCTTTCGCTGTAATCCATTTTGTCATTGCCTGTTCTCCTGATAAGCGGACTCAAATTCACCAAAAAGGACACTCAAAAATTTTGTCCCCCGTTTGTCCCCCGGACTGTCCCCCGGAAATTACATTAAACAAGATTATTTAAAATCAAGCTATGTGAAGAATAATACCATCTAAGCAATTATTCTTGCAATACTTTTTTTCGATAAAGCGGGGTTGATGTGAAGCTAAGTGAAACGGCGTGAAACCCAGTAAAACCGTTATTAAACGGACTCTGACTCCGCTTATCAAGGTTCGAGCCCTTGTCCCCCAGCCAAGCAAATTCAAGCACTTAGGGTCAAAAGACCTTAGGTGCTTTTTTGTTTTTTATCGAAGACAGATCGTATATATCCATCCACATCAAATTTACGCCGACAGCCTGCTTCATTCATATAGCGAATCTTGCCGAATACAGCGCGTTCACGCCATGCCCTGTCATGCACGCCGCCGATTGACCAGGCGATGCCGGTATAGCCGTTGGGATCACGGCCGTCCAGCGAGTAACGGTCATTAAGCGTTATGGCATAGTGCACGGCGGTTTCCGGATCAGGCGTCCATTCGAGAATTTTTTTGGCCCAATACATCCTCAGATAGCCATGGAGCTTACCGCTCTGGATGAGATCCTGCTGGCAGGCGTTCCAGAGCTTTTCATGAGTGCTGCCCGCCTCGAATTCAGCCAAGGAATAGACATGCTCTCTTGGGTCCTGCCGGTGCTGATCGAGGGTTTTTCGCGCCCACTCGGGAAAACCGGCAAAACGATCATACGCCGGTTCGTAATAACAAAAATTATCGGAAAGCTCCCGGCGGACAACGAGCTCCTCAAGATATGGTTCCTTTATTTCCGCCGGCAGCTCGGATTGTGAGACCATCCAGGCCAGTCTCTGCGGGGAAAGCTGACCAAAATGGAGATAGGGCGAAAGCCCCGACTGACCGTCCAGGCATGGATTATTTCGGCTGCGTGCATAGTCCTGTAGTTTATTCTGCAAAAAATTGCTAGCCGCACGCTCCGCTGCCGCCTCACCAGACTCCAGCCGAGAGCTTCCCGCAGGCGATTGTCTCAGCAATTTTTCGGTAAAATTGCCGGCATGAACGGCCGCAGGGTCGGCAGGATGTTCGAAAGGATGATATTGCACGGCGGGGATATCGGATAAATAGTCCGCCAGCAGTCGATTTGTCTTCGGACGAAGGGTATACGCGGCGTACTCTTTTTTTTGAGAAATCGTCCAGGCAGGAATAATGTTGTGCGTGTCGACCTCATAAAACGGCATGGGCAGCCTGCTAGCGAGCTGGTTTTTCCACTGCTGTTTAATCCGTAACGGATCGAAATCACAGACAAGAGCATGGGCGTCGAGCTGTTGCAGAAACCCAGGCAGTATTTCCTCCGGTCTCTGCTCGAGCAGGCGGAATCCGATATTCAACCTTCGGAGTTTTTCCGGCAATTCCAGCAGACCCTCAAGCATGAAACGGTAGTGTGGCCAGGTGGCACCCGGATAATCGTCAAGCAAGCAGAAAACAACCAGCAAGCCTTTTCGGCGCACCAGGGCTTCCTGTTGGGCCCATAAAAGGGCCCAGTTGTCGGCAATTCGCTGATCACGGGACATCCAGTACACCACGGGGCCTGCGCCACGTCGCCCTTCCGTCAGTCTTCGTCTTCTTCGTTCGATATCACTATTTCGTCTATTCATGGTTACCCGGAGAGTAAAATAAGAAGAGAATGGTTCGTCGCAGTAACTGCTCCTGTTTATTACACCTTGATGCGCCATCCTTCCATGCTTAAGTAATATGAGTTGCTAGCCAGACACCAGGGAAGATGTATGTACTCAATCATGAAACAACGATGACTCTTATGGGCAGATCTTTATTTTCAGAACTCCTTCCAGCATTTTGAACCTTAACAATAATGACTGCGACTATGAATGAAAAAACAGTCCTGGTGACCGGGGCAACCGGTTATATCGGTCGACGCTTGACCCACCGCCTTCTCGAGACTTCGGCCTTCAAGGTACGATTGTTAGTACGCAACAAAAACAAAGTGCAGGTTTCAATTGCCGACCTGGTGGATATCCGAGAGGGTTCGACCTTTGATAAAGAGTCCCTGGCCGCAGCACTTTCCGGCATTGACACGGCGTTTTATCTGATTCATTCCATGGGCGCCACAGAGGACTACCAGAACCTGGATCGAGTCAGTGCCGAGAATTTCCGGGATGGTTGTATCGAGGCCGGTGTGCGGCGAATTATCTACCTCGGAGGTCTCGGCGTACGGGAGAGCGCCAGTAAACATCTGTTGAGCCGGATCGAGACAGGGGAGATTCTTTCAGCAAAAGCGGAAAAAATTGAAACTATCTGGTTGCGCGCAGGCGTGATTATCGGTTCGGGCAGTTCCAGTTTTGAAATCATTCGTAATCTGTGCCAGAAGCTGCCGGCGATGATAACTCCCCGCTGGGTGCGCAGCCAGACACAGGCCATCGGCATTGAAGATGTCCTGTCCTATCTGCAAGCATCGGTAGAGCTTGCCCACCGCGGCAACCTGGTCGTCGATATCGGCGGCGAAAAGCTCAGCTTTCAGCAAATGATGCAGCAGGCCGCCGAAGTCATGGGCCTGAAACGATACCTTTTTCCGGTTCCCCTGCTCTCGCCTCGCCTGTCCTCCTACTGGCTGATTCTTTTTACCCCAATCCCTTACAAGCTTGCCTCTGCTCTCGTTGAAGGGCTGAAGAGTGAAACAGTAGTACAAAATGATAATGCTGCACGGTTTTACCCGCAGATACGGCCTCTACGGTTCAAGCAAACGGTCGCCGATGCCATCCACGAACTTGAACAGAATCAAGTTATCAGCCGATGGTGCGACAGCACCGGGCAGCAGGCCTGCGACATCAAGGATTTTGACAATCCAGCCGGGGCGATCTTCCGAGATACCCGGATTGTGCCATTCGAAAATGGCGAACGCCAGGAGGACGTTTTTCAAGCAGCCTGTGCCGTGGGCGGTCCGAATGGTTGGTTTAAGTTTAATTATCTCTGGCGCCTTCGCGGGGTTATTGACAAGATAATGGGCGGCTATGGGCTCAATCGAGGGAGACGGTCAAACCAGGAACTGCGCGTCGGCGATGCGCTCGACTTCTGGAAAGTGGTTGACATCAAACCGGGCAAAAGACTGCTGCTCTATGCCCAAATGAAAGTGCCGGGGGAGGCGTGGCTGGAGTTCGATGTGCAGCCTGATCAACTCATTCAGACGGCGCACTTTCTCCCCCGGGGGATCCTGGGCAGATTGTACTGGTACCTGGTCCTGCCGTTGCATCATTTCGTGTTCAACGATCTCGCCCGGACGGTTGTCAGCAGCGCCAGAAAATCAGGCTGACAACCGATAGGCAGGATATGAAATTAAAAAAAGGTGTATAAACAAATCGTACTTCGTCAAACAACATTATTCATCTTCAAAATAAACAGCTATGACTACAAAAAGTGTAATTCTCTACAGCTTAAGCACCTGCGCATACTGCCAGGCGATCAAGAAAATGTTCACCGACTTGAACATCTCCTTTCAATGTGTTCAGGCTGATGAACTAGCCGACGAAGAAAGAAAAAAGGCTCTGAAAGATCTCAGAGAAGTTAATCCAAAATGTTCGTTTCCGACAGTTGTCGTTGATGATGAAACTATCGTTGGATATAAGGTTCAGGAAATAAAAGAAAAATTAGGTATTCACACCGAAGTCGATGATCTTTACGATATGCTCAAAAAAGGCAACGAGCCCAAAGGCTATTACTTGAACGGCGACAAAGAAAAAGCCTTTGAGCTCCTTCGCGGCCTTCTCACTAATAAAAAGCGCTATGGCTATATGGCCTGTCCCTGTCGACTCGCTTCGGGGACACGAGAAAATGATCGAGATATTATTTGCCCCTGTGTTTATCGTGAAGAGGATGTGCGCGAGTACGGCAGCTGCTATTGTTCGCTCTATGTATCGGCAGACTGGTACACCGGGAAGATTAAACGCGAGACAGTCCCTGAGAGAAGACCGCCTGAACTGTCTGATCCTGAATAGCTCTGTAAGGCACTAAATACTGCATATGTTATTGCCAGGTCATTTTCAGAACACCTGCCTCGCTGCTGTGAAAGAACAGAGTGGGAGGATTTTTTTCATCCAAGCCTTGCTTTTCATTGTCAGGTAACTATATTCAGGAAACCTTACTAAACGTGGTTGAGCAGGTAAATATTAATGTACTCCACGTTGTGTAACGGTTATGTAAGAAGTTGATCTTGAAGTTTAAATCCTAAACCAGGGGGACATTATGAAAGGCGAAGTAATTTCAAAAGAATTTCAGAAAATGGTATGGATTAAGGACAAAGACGGCAAAGAGTATGCTTGTTACATCGATGATCTTAAGAACATTAAAAGAAAGGAAGACCTGACCGAAGAAGAAAAAGCCAAATGCACGGATCTGAGCGACGTCCTGGGTGATAGCTGGTAACATACTTTTAATCCACTTGATTATATAACAGACCCCCTGTTACTTTGAGGCGCTCAAAGTAACAGGGGTATTTTTTTGTCAACACTTTCCAGGTAAAAACCTTTCCCTTATCGATGACGTCGTAAAAAGTCAGATAAGGGGATCAGCGTGATTCCCTATATGGTACTCCATCACACTTTGGAAACGTGAGACCAGCAGATAGTCTGAAACCATGATTCTCAGCAAGGCGGTTGTGGGAGAGGCGAGAAAATTTTCCAGGGAGGGATGCCTGCTCAGGTACAGCTTCTCATATGCAGGTCGCTCCGCTTCTTCAATGGGCTGCGCTTTGCCAAGCACGGTAAGAGCCATGGCCGCATTAAAATCGTCTTCGCTGTTTGACCGAGTATCAACGAGAAGGGAGACCCGGCATTCCTGCACGATATTTTGGTGCTTGCGCGTCGATCTGCCGGTGGCAATGACGATGTTTTTCAGGTCGGCGGTAAAGGCAAAAGCCATCAGGCTGGAATACGGCTGCCCGTCTCTTTGTGTCGACAACACGGCCAGCCGCTGACTGCTCAGCAAAGCATGTATCTTTTCCCGCACTTCCTGTTCGCTTGTAGTCATCTGTTTTTCTGTTCCTCCGGCAGGCATGGTTATAAGCTACTCTTTAAGATCAGACCATCTCTTTCTCATAGGGTACGTAGGGTACGCCCTTTCGATAAAGTCTAAAGGCCTGCCAGTAGATTCCGGCAACTATAAAGGCGGTCATTACCGGCTTTTTAAGCAACTCTTTACGAACGGATTTTTTCGTCAAGGGGTAGTGTTTCAGCGACAGCCATGCGTCAAAGATATGCCCCCGTTCATCATCCACCGCGAGGTGCACGGCAACGGTCTCTCCCGGTGCCTTGAGCTGCCAGCTGTAGTGCTGGTCGACCGAATTGAAAGGTGACACGCGAAACTGTTTGGCATGGTGCGGCGTGAGCTGCTTTTCGCCGACATAGTGGGCGTATTGGTGCCGTTCATTCCAGGGAATATTCGACACCTCGGCCAGGAAATGGGTGAAATTACCGCGGTCATCATAGCCGTAGTAAAAGTTTACCGGGCTGAAGTAGAGTCCCAGGGTACGTACATTCAACAGTCCACCCACCTGTCCTGTTACCGGGTGACCGGTGAGTTCCTCCATCCTCGCTCTGATGGCATCGGCCAGTGGCAGCGCGGGATCACCGTAATAGTCGGGACGATGAAATCGACTGAGTGCCCATTTTTTTGCGGAGAACCATCTTCCCAGCGACGGCAGTGTATCCAACTCGTCAAGATTGAGAAACCACATAAAAAAATTATACTGGAAACGGTGCTCTTTCGGAATCTGTCTTCGGTGCGCGATGGTGCCGACATAAAAGGACGGTTTCAGAGACGGTTTCATGACTTCGCCTCAAGGGTCGAGCAGACTCGCAGCGCGCTTTTCACCCCGTCTTCGTGGAAGCCATTGAACCAGTATGCGCCGCAGAAGTGACTGTTGTTTTTACCGGAAATGTCCTGCCACTGCTGCTGGGCCTTAATCGAACCCAAGGTAAAAATCGGATGATGGTAGGTAAACCTTCGCAGGATATGTTCTGTAGCGATCTCCTGGTTGAGGGTGACCAGGTAGGTATGCCTCTTCTGTAATCGCTGCAGAATATTCATGTTGTAGGTGAGCGTCGTCTGTTCCTGTGCGGCATCAACCAGGTTGTAGTTCCAACTGGCCCAGCCCAGCTTGCGCCTGGGCAGAAAAGAGATGTCGGTGTGCAGCACGACATCGTTACGAGACGTCTGAAATTCCTGCAAAACAGATCTTTCTTCCGCCGATGGCCGGTCAAGCAAGGCCAAGGCCTGATTGCCGTGACAGGCAAAGATGACTTCGTCGAAAACGGTCGTCTCATCGGCAGTACGCACCTGCACCTTGTTGTCCGATCTCTCGACACCGAGCACCGGACTGTTCAAGCTGATACGGCCGACAAATCCTGCGGTCAGGGGCTTGATATAGCTGCTGGAACCACCTTTAATGCTGTACCATTGCGGTCTGTTGGTTATATCAAGCAGGCCGTGATTGTCAAAAAAGCTTACAAAAAACCGGAGGGGAAAGTCCATACAGCTGGCAAGACCCATCGACCAGATGGCTGAAATCATCGGCAGCAGGTAGTTCTCCTTAAACATCTCCGAGTATCCGGCGGCTTCGAGAAACTGGCCGATAGTACGCGTGTCGCCGTCACTTGCCGCCTTGCGCACCTCCTTGTTAAACCGGACAATTTCAAGAACCATGGACCAGAACCTCGGCCGCAGCAGGTTCCTGCGCTGGGCAAACAGACTGTTGAGATTATTGCCGTTATATTCCAGATCGATATCGTCGTTTTTGACGGAAAAACTCATCTCGGTCGGCTGATACTTGACACCCAGTTCATCCATTAATTTGATAAAATTGGGGTAGGTACGATCATTAAAAACGATGAAGCCAGTATCAATATCCGAGACCTCGCCATCCTTTTCCACCCTGACGGTATGGGTATGGCCGCCTATATAATCGGCGGCCTCAAAAACCCGGATATTGTTGTGCGGTGCGAGGGTATACGCACAGGTCAGTCCTGAAATGCCGGAACCAATGATAGCTATGTCTTTTCTTGTCACTTTTTTCTCCTTGCTTTTCGTTGCAGTAATCCGACAATCTTCTTTATTCTATTTATCGGAAATTCCAGCAAGAAGATTTTTTTGCAGCTTGTCATCGAGCGGCGCGGTTTCCCCGAGCCAGATACTGAAATATGTCTCGGCAAAGGCAGGAGAAGACACGGAAACTACGACCTTATCATTGAGGGCGAGACTGGTGGTTTCCGTTTTATCGGCGTAGCATAGGGTGTAGCTGTCACCTTTCTCGACATCCTGGTAACCGTCATGCAGGGTCTCCAGCTCATTGGCAACCTTACTGAGCTGCTCCGGCGTAAATTGCCGCTCGAGAACGGTGTTTGCCGCAGTGATAAAATCATCTTTTTTTACCTCGACCACATACTGCAGATGAAGGCACTTGGAGACACCTGGCTGCAGTATTTCTTCTGGGGTGACGAGTTTATTGCTGTACAATTCCGCGTCATACACTTTTATAAACTTTAGATAATAGGCCGATCCCTTGCCAAGCAGACGCATATCTTCCCGCCATTCTGCCATGTCTGTTGCCATGCTGCTATTCGTGAAGAATGAGCACATAACCAACATCGCAAAAATCATCACTCTTGCTCTCATGACTTTCACCCGTTAGAAATATTGTTTTTTTGAAAGACAATGGTAACCTCGCCGACTTTAAGGCCGAACTTCGTCATTATGGCTTTATTGAGCAGCAGATCTTCACTCACCAGGAACATCCAGTCGTCAAACTTAATTTTCCAGGTCGCGTCGTCTACCTGCAGATTGAGCATATATTGCCAGTTGAGCACGTTGCCATAGAGCGTGCCATCTGCACTGTCGATGACATCCTCGGCTTTCCCGGAGTATTTGTGCGCGGTCAGTTTTGACAGGATCCAGGTTCTGGTCGTTTTCTCGCCGTCACTCCAATCAAAGTTTTCCACCAGAGTCAAACTGCCGTCACTGTCTACCGTACCATCAATATGCACAACGAATTGACGGGTCAGGGTACCCTTTCGATCCTGCACAATTCCCCATCCGGTGGTTTTTCCCTGAAAGTAACTAAAAAGGTCAAGCGCCGGCTTGTTTGTACTATATTGGGTCATGTCTATCGCAGAGCATCCGCCAAGCAAGGTAAGCAACAGCACACTGGTTATAAGCAATCGCATGGGGCCTCCATAGGTTATTTGTGGGTCTCGATGAAATGGGCTGCAGCCAAAGCGGCAGTGCAGCCGTCGGCTGCGGCGAGTACAATCTGGTTGGCATATTTCTGGCGCAGGTCACCAACGGCAAAGATACCGGGAAGAGTCGTCTCGCATTTTTCATCGGTGATGACATAGCCGCTGGTATTCACTTTGATCCCGGCCGGAACAATCTGGTTGTTTGGCCTGAAGCCGACAAAGATAAAAACACCGTCCGTATCGATCGAGCGCTCTGCCCCGGTTTTCGTGTCTTTTAGGGAGAGCCCGCACACGCCTTTATCGTTGGCTTGTATTTCGGTAGCGACCGTGTTGTAGACAATCTCGATGCGTGGTTCGGCAAAAACACGCTGCTGCAGGATTCGGCTGCCGCGGAAGGCGTCCCGTCGATGGATGAGGTAAACCTTGCGGGTTATTTTCGCCAGGTACAGTGCATCTTCCAGGGCGGTGTCGCCGCCGCCGACAACGGCAACCGTCTGGCCGCGAAAGAAGAAGCCATCACAGGTAGCACAATAGGAAACTCCCTTGCCGAAGTTTTCTTCTTCTCCCGGAATGTTCAGTTTATGTGCCGTTCCACCCGCCGCAAGAATGACCACCTGACTGCGCAGAACAGTGCCGTCAACGAGATGGACGGAATGGTAGTCAATCCCAGGCTCTGTTTTCATCGCTTCCTTGTCGATAATTTCCAGGTTGTAATGTTTGGCATGCTGCAGAAATTTCTCACACAGCTCAAATCCGCCAATCTCGATAAACCCAGGGTAGTTCTCGACATCTTTGGTAATGGCGACCTGGCCACCGGGAAGACCTTTTTCGATCAGAACCGTTTTGAGAGCCGCCCGCATGGCATAAATTCCTGCCGTGAGACCGGCCGGCCCTCCACCGAGTATTATCACATCGTACAACTCATCTTCAGACATCAGATTCTCCTTTTTTGCATCAATTGATTGGAAATAGAAAAATAATCAGATAGGCGGCGCAATAGTGACCACTATTCGCATATCCGTGGTCGCCCGAACGCCATGGGGTTCGCGGATCTCGGAAATCAGTATATTGCCGGTTTTTGCTGGAATCTCGGCATTATTCTCCCCGAGGAAAACCCCTTCCCCTTCGATAACCTGAATGGACAGTTCGCCGTCAAGATCATGGGAATGGATCGGGAAGGTGACGCCGGCCTTCAAATTAAAATTGATTATTTTAAAAAACTCCGAATCTTCCACCAGGAAAAAACGCTTCATCGCCCCCTCGGTAAATTCGCGGGTCGTGTTCAGATCAAGTACTTTCATAGCTCCTCCATTTTTTTTGTCGATTGAACATCCATGCCTAAAAGACGATAAGCACAATTTTATTTCTGTCGCTGTTTGGCAGAGGGTACCACCGGCAGGAATATCAGCCGTGACCTTGGTCAATGGTCGCGCAGCGGTTGGAGAATTTGCCAATGATGTTATTTTTTCAACAACCGTTGTCGAACAATGCTGGAAAAAATCTTCTATTTGCCGTATTACTTGCAGGTTGCAGGGATGGCCTGACCGGTTATTCTTCATCATATCGCCTCTGTCGCTTCTATGACGAATTGGCCTTCTTCATGCGACGGAGGCGTATTTATTTACCTTAAACAGGTGATTGTATGGCTCTCCTAGAAAAAACTGCCCAGAAAAAAGACCACTCCGGCCTGGTATCAGATGAAACCATCTTGAAAATTGCCAAAGAAATAGCGATAAAGTTTATAGAAGTCGGTCGGATAACCCCGGCAACCTTTGAGCAATCCTTTAAGAATATTTTCTCGGCAATAGATACAACCGTAAAAAAAGGCTAACCAACGATGCTCTCTCTTGCGACCTCTCTGAACTCCGCCCCAGACAAAATAGACCACATACACCTGATGGGCATCTGCGGCACCGGCATGGCCGCTCTTGCCGGAATGCTCCAGTCGTCCGGATACCGGGTTACCGGGAGTGATAGCCAGATTTATCCACCCATGTCGATTTTTCTCGGTGAATTGAACATTCCGGTCTGCAGCGGCTATGCTGCCGAGAACCTGACCCCCGTGCCGGATCTGGTTATTGTCGGCAATGTTATAACCCGGAAAAACCCCGAAGCGATCGCCCTTGCAGAAGGTTCGATCCCCTACCTGTCATTTCCCCAGGCCCTGGCCCATTTTTTTATTAAAGATCGCATGTCCCTGGTTATTTCAGGCACCCACGGCAAAACGACGACCTGCTCTCTGCTGGCCAGCGCGCTCTATCATGCCGGACTCGACCCTTCATTTATGATCGGCGGCATCGTCGGGGAGTTCGGGACGAATTTTCGCCTGGGCAAGGGCGAACATTTTGTCGCGGAAGGAGATGAATATGACACGGCATTTTTTGACAAGGAATCAAAATTCCTCCACTATCGACCCAAGGTGGCCGTCATCACCTCGATTGAATTTGATCACGCGGACATTTTCAGCGATATCGAGGCAATTAAGCGATCCTTTAGAAAATTTGTCGCCCTTCTCCCCAAAGATGGCCTGCTCATTGCCAATCTCGATGACAAAAATGTTGCTGAGATAGCCGCCGGTGCACCCTGTGCCGTGCAGGGCTACGGCCTTGATCCTGCTTTCCCGTGGGCCCTGGGCAAAATCAGGGTCGAAAGCAACTCCAGCCATTTCCAGGTGGTAAAAGATGGCCAGCCGTGGTCGACCATGACTGTTCGCCTGCCCGGTCGACACAATTGTCTGAACAGCCTCGCTGTGTGCGCGGTGATGCACCATCTTGGTCTTTTGCCTTCGACTATCAACAGGGGATTGGCAAATTTTGCTGGTGTCAAGAGAAGGCAGGAGGTACGAGGCATCGAAAATGGCATTACCGTCATCGATGACTTTGCCCACCACCCCACCGCGGTTCGGGAAACCTTGGCGGCACTGAAAGGCGCGTATGCTGATCACCGTCTGGTGGCGATATTTGAACCGAGAACAAACTCCTCGAGGCGGGCCATTTTCCAGAAAGATTATGCCGGCGCCTTTGCCGCAGCCGACCTCATCCTGCTCCGGGAACCGACGCCCATCGAAGGATTAACTGAAGATGAGCTTTTCTCTGCAGCGCAGCTGGCCACAGATCTCAACACCATGAGAAACCAGGTGGCCGAATCGTTCGTGACAACGGACGCTATCCTTAACCGCCTCAAGAAAACCCTGCAGACGGGGGATGTGGTGGCCATACTCTCTAATGGTGGCTTCGACAACATTCATGTTCGTCTGCTCGAGCAGATAAAGGCAGGTACAGGAGAAGGGCTCAGCTGAATTGGAAATTACTCCAGGACTGGATTGACCTTGCGACGTAACTCCTCAACCAGCTGTTTATAATCCGCGGCATGATCGCCGGCCTTGCCCCTTTCTTCAATGCAAAGGGCGATGTCGGCACAATCCTCCAGGCCAAGGTTGAGGAATGCACCTTTTATGGTATGACCAACCCT
This sequence comes from Desulfocastanea catecholica, assembly GCF_054657295.1. Lineage (NCBI taxonomy): Bacteria > Pseudomonadati > Thermodesulfobacteriota > Desulfobulbia > Desulfobulbales > Desulfobulbaceae > Desulfocastanea > Desulfocastanea catecholica. The sequence goes on along the minus strand of NZ_BAAHYZ010000012.1, from coordinate 133,238 downwards.
GCCCATTGACGCCGGGTTGTTTTCATGCAGCGCACTCTCCAGACTCTGCATATGCGTACCCAGCGTTGCAATAAAACTCGGCAAGAGCATGTCAATCTGTTCAACGGGAAGATTGAATTGCTTTTTGAGATATGCCTTGATGTGTTCGATTCTTTGATGATGCATACCTTCACACCTGTAAAAGGGGACCTGAAACAACTCAGGAACTACAAGACCTACTCAATGTTGTCGATCAACCGCAGATGACGCAGCTGTTCCGCAAGTCTTGCCCTGCTGACCGGTTTTGTCAAATATGCCTGACATCGACCTTCGACCAGTGCCTGCAGTATATTTTGCGCATCATCGAGAGCCGTTACCATTAAAACCTTGGTTGCCTCGGATCCATACACCCCATGATTCTGTTCAATGAGGCGCATTTCCCGTAACACCTCGTGCCCGCTCATTTTCGGCATCATGATATCAAGACAGACGAGATCATACCTGCTTATCGGCGCACTATAGGACTTTTCAAAGGCATCAACGGCCTCACGGCCGTTCGTCACCGCCTCGCAGTCGCCAAAAGGAGAGAGCATCTCCATGAGCAGGGTGCGACTGATAAATTCATCCTCAACCACGAGGATTTTAATTTTATTTGCCATACTGTCGCGTCATAGGGTATTCAAGGATGCCGGATATTACTTGCCATGGTAAAATACCGCAGTGCCGGAGATCAAACTCCATTGAAGTAGTAAACTAAAATCATACCTTTTGCAAAAAAAAGTAGCAGCCAGGAAATCTTCCATGCGCCTCCTCGACCGGGTAGCATCCATCATCCGTGCTCATAAGCTGATAAACGAAAATGACCGTATTGTCGTCGCCGTTTCCGGAGGTGCCGACTCCCTGGCCCTGCTGCATATTCTCGCAGAAATCGATCTGCCACTGCATCTGCTGGTAATCTATATCGATCACGGCCTGCGGCCCCGGGAAACACCGCAGGAACAAAAGATTATAAAAGACAGTTGCCTGGCGCGTCAAATTCCATTTTCGGTCCGCAGGGTAAATGTCCATGCACTTGTCGCCCAGGGGAAAAAATCCCTGGAAGAAGCGGCGCGGATACTCAGGTACCAGGCACTGGAACATTTTCGCCAGGAATGCGGGGCAAAACTCATTGCCGTTGGCCATACAGCCGATGATCAGGTGGAAGAATTTTTTATCCGTCTGATCCGTGGCAGCAGCAGCAGAGGTCTGTCCGGTATGCGGCTGCAAAGAGATAACATCGTCCGTCCGCTGCTTTTCGAAAAGAAGGCGCAGCTTGTCGAGTTCCTTGTCGACAGAGGCATACACTGGTGCCTGGATTCGTCCAATGAGGATCGACAGTTCCTGCGCAACCGGGTGCGGCTTGACCTGTTGCCGCTGCTCGAAGAAAGTTTCAATCCCGCCCTTCGCACCACCATTCTGCACCATATGGATGTCCTCGCCGAGGAAGACAAGTTTCTTCATGAGCAGACCGAGACCGCATCAGACCAATGTATCATTTTTTCCGAAACAGCAGGCAATGGGGATGGTAATAATGATGGTAATGAGCAGGCGCAACTGATCATCAACAGGGAGATGTTTCTGACGAACCATTTGGCCATCCGACGCAGAATCCTGGAAAAAAGCTGCTGGCAGATGGGAGTGCGTCCGACCTATGCACAGATCTGCACCCTGGCTGAATATCTGGAAAATGGCAAAAACGGCAGCGAACTGCATCTTGAGAAAGGGGTGCGGGCGGAAAGATCGGTAAACGAGCTGCGGCTGTCGCGGCCCCTGCTGGATAAAGGAGTGGTGCGAGGATCCCGGCGGCCGAGTCCTTCGATAAGCCTCACCATCCCCGGTCCCGGCACATACCCCGTTCCCGAGGCAAACAGGGAGCTTGTCCTGCAGGAAAGAGCACCCACTGCCGAAATTGAAAAAAGCGAAGGAGAACTCTGGGTTGACCTGGAAAAGCTCTCCTTTCCGCTGCTGCTTCGTTCTTTTCTGCCGGGTGAAAAATTTTCTCCCTGCGGCGGTCCGGGCAGAAAAAAGATATCCCGCTACTTCAACGAGCGAAAAATAGTGCCGAAAGAACGCCCCGCCTGGCCGGTTCTTCTCAGCGCCGGTAAAATTGTCGCCCTGGTCGGCCTGCAGCTTGACGACAAGGTCCGCATTTCGCCGACCACCGGCAAAATTCTCTCCATCCAGTGGCGACACCGCCAAGAGGGCAAAAAATAAATTTGCCCTTCAGGCTTTTTTGCGAAGAATCCGCTTGTCACCGATGCGCATGGTGATCTTTATTCGATCTAGATACTCCATGATCGGAATGGAGAACTTCCTGGTCAGTCCGGTCAATTCCTTGAATGCCGGGGCATCGATTTCGCCGTTTTTTTCCATATAGGCGATAACCGAGGCAACGAGCGGCTCGAGCATTTCCTTTTCATAATAGAGTGACTCGCTGATCTTCAACAATTTACCGTCGCGCAATTGAAGATCGATAACATCTTTCACCAGGCGATCCGGATATTCAGCAAATCGTTCCATGGTCTCTTTTATTGTCGGCGTGGAAAGACCTTTTTGCCGATACCAGTCGCTCAGTTCCCGGCGCAGCTGTTCTTCATCGGCCTTCAAGGCTACCTGATGCTCGGCCATGCGCACCGCTGACTCTTCCTGCACGACCACGGACTTTTTAATGAGATCATTGATGCAGTAGTTAAAGACTTTCAAATCGACCTTTCGGCCGAGACTGGTGCGCAGTTCTTCCTTGGCCAGTCCGGCCTGCAGGGGATTTTTCTGGTGATAGGCCTGAAGATGGTCAACCAGCATCGCCTTGATCTTCTCGGCGATCTCGACCACCACGTAGCGCTGGGTGGCGGAATCGACAACGACCATTTTCTTGGTGGAAAGAGGCTCGTTCAAGGCTTTTTTCAGATGTTTACCGAACAGCCCCAGGCGAATGCCGAGCTCATCGGCGGTCAGCCCACGCTCCCTGCTTTCCCGAAGAATGAACAGTGCCTTCTCTTCAATAGTGCCGTTCTGCAGGATTGTCGCCATTTCCTGATTATAGCGGCGATCACTTTCGGTAAGTCGTTTTCGTTTGCGTGACGAAACATTGCCGAGCACCATGCCCCCGCCGATGGTTGCCACCGGAGAATAGCTGCGGATGACATAACGGTCTCCAGGCCATACGGCGACCTTGTCTTCGAGCAACAACTGAACGACCGCCTCATCCCCGGGCTGCAGCTCGTCACGATCGAGCAGGGACACCCGGCCGATAATTTCCGCCGTACCCAGATGCACCCGGACTCTGACCCGGTGCTTTATCGGTTTGGCGTTCGACGCCAGGTAGAGAAACCGGCAGTCGAGCATGTAATTAGGCTGCAGGGTATCCGGCGGTGCGAGGACCATCCCTCTGGCAATATCGGCAACATCAACCCCCTGGAGATTGATTGCCGTTCGATGTCCGGCCTCCACTTCGTTCACCGCCTCGGAATGGACCTGAATGCCGCGTATTTTGGCGATCTTTTCCGTCGGGTAAATTCGCAGATCATCTCCCACGGACGTTCTACCGGAAATCGACGTCCCGGTTACCACCGAGCCAAAACCCTTCATGGCAAATACGCGATCGACGGACAGGCGGAACGGCCCAAAGACTTCATGGAAATTAAAGTCCCTGACTATTTTGTCAAGTTCTTCAAGGACAAGATCGATACCTTCCCCGGTAACCGACGACACATTGATGATCGGCGCACCTTCAAGGAAACTGCCTTCACAGAACTCCTCAATCTCATCGTCGACCATCTCCAGCCATTCCGGCTCGACCATATCCATTTTGGTGACGATGATAATGCCCTGCTCAACGCCCATCAGACGACAGATTTCAAAATGTTCGATGGTCTGCGGCATGATGCCCTCATCGGCAGCAACGATAAAGGCGAGAATATCGATGCCCGATACGCCGGATACCATGGTCTTGACAAACTTTTCATGGCCCGGCACATCGACTATTCCTATTCGGTGCCCGCAGGGCAGATCAAGAAAGGCGAAGCCAAGCTCAATAGTGATGCCCCGTTGTTTTTCCTCTTTGAGACGATCCGTCTCAAAACCGGTCAGGGCACGAATAAAGCTGGTTTTTCCATGGTCAACATGGCCGGCGGTACCAAGAACAATTTCACGCATATGATCGACAAAAAGGGTAAAAGTAAAAAGTACTGAGGTGGCCGTCGATCACTTCGTCCCTGAGGAGGATTTCGGTGATGCCTGACTATCCCAAGATTATAAAAACGGGTTGCTGCGTTTCTCTTCGCCAATTGTTGACTGATGACCTCCGTAGCCATGGCCCGGCCAGACTATCGTTTCGGCAGGCAACACCAGCAGTTTGGTGCGGATGGAAGTAAGCAGTTCTTCATGCGAACCTCCTGGAAAATCCGTTCTGCCGAGCCCGCCGACAAAAAGGGTATCTCCGGTTATCAGGTCAGGTGCGTTGTACAGACACATCCCGCCTGGGGTATGACCAGGGGTATGCAGCACCTTCAATTTTACTTCGCCGATGGTGATTTCATCTCCCTCGGCAACCTTGAGGTCGGCAGGAGGCGATGGTTCAAAACCGAGCATGGAAAAATATTTATCCACCTCCGCTCGACCAAAAAAGAGCGCATCGGCCTCATGCATGACTATTTTCGCACCCGTGGCCTGCTGAATTTTCCTGTTGCCGCAGACGTGATCCGGATGACCATGGGTAGCAATGATATATTCGACGCTTAGCCCCATTTTTTTAACCTCGGCGAGGACCTTATCCTCATCCCCGCCGGGATCGATGACCGCCGCTTTTTTGGTTTTCTCGCACGCCACTATATAGCAGCATACAGCCATCGACCCAACGATAAGTTGTTTTATTATCATAGTATTTTGAAAAAAGTACATGGTAAAAACAAGGCCGGCAACCACAACAGGTGATGCCGACCTTATTTTTATCCGGTTTTGATAACTTTGCAGAAAAAGCTGTTAGTGCCTTACTCTAGAAAGTACCGGGGTTAGTTCTTGGCGTGCGACGGACAGCTGCCGCCGCAGGCACATCCGCTATCGACTGACGCCATCGTCAATGGCGCGGCAGCGGCAACCGGTGGCAGACGAGTTTCGATCGACTTCACTACTTCGGCAAAGGCATGGGTGGCCGGGCTGTCGGCGTCTGAAGATAAATAAGGTGTGCCATCATCTCCAGCCAGGACAACCAGTGGATCCATGGGAATCTTGCCGAGAAAGGGCAGTTCCAGCTCACGGGCCAGACTTTCCCCGCCACCGGACTTGAAGATATCGACGGTCTTGTTGCAATGCGGACAAACGAAACCGGACATATTTTCAATGACCCCGACGATTTCCACTTTAACGGTTTTGCAAAAATTAATCGATTTGCGTACATCGGCCAGGGCAACCTGCTGTGGCGTCGTCACCACTACCGCCTTGACATTGGGGATAGTCTGGGCGACTGACAAGGGCTCATCCCCTGTACCGGGAGGGGCATCGATGATGAGATAATCAAGCTCGCCCCAATCCATATCCGAGATAAACTGCCGAATGGCCTGAATTTTCAGCGGGCCACGCCAGATTATCGCTTCATCTCGGTCCCGCATCATATATTCGAGGGAAACTACCTTCAGGTTGTCGTTATACTGAAGCGGTGGAACCAGCGCATTTTTCGATGCGGGAGCCTCGAGATTTCCTTTCATATTGAGCATACGGACAACATCGGGCCCATGAATATCGACATCCATCAGACCGACCTTATATCCCTTATTTGCCAGACCGAGCGCCAGATTGACGGAGACGGTCGATTTCCCGACACCGCCCTTACCGCTCATCACTAAAATTTTATTTTTTATTTTTCCAAGAGACATTTTTATCGCAACTTCCTGCTGTGCTGCAGCAGCTTGCTGTGATTCCTGTGAGCCACAGGATCCTCCACATTCAGCCATTTTACATCCTCCTCAACGAGATCATAATAAACACTCTTTCAACGAACTGACTGTTCCAGTCAGATTATACTATCCGGAAAAAACAACACCCACTACAGTAATGCCGTTCACCTAGAATGCAATCACTTTCCTGCGTGCGCAAAATGCACCCAAGAGAATAACAACAGGCGCCAAGGCCGCAAACCGCAAATTTTTACACCTTACTTTTTGTTGCTTTCTTTCACTTCTCTACGTAATATGATACTTCGTGCCTTAATAAAGGCTCACTTCCCCAGACAAACTCTTCCAGGAATAAACAATGCTAGGTTGGTTTAAGAAAAAATTCAAAAAACAAGCGCCGGTTTCGCATACAGAAGAGACCATAGAAGAGACGCCTGTCGATGACATCAGCACTGATACACCTTTTTCTGAACATGAGCAATCTGAAAGCGAAGCAGAACCTGGACTCGACCTGCCGCTTCCTGAACTCCAGGCACAGGATGTTGACGAACCCCCTGCTCCAGCCGACGAAATAATTGAACCGACCTTCGCTGCAGAGGCGGAACCATTAGACGCCGCAGAACCGGAACCGGAAGCAGAAGTAAAAGCAGAAATAGAAGCAGAGCCTGAACCGGAACCTGAACCACACTCCATACCCGAGCCGGAAACAGCAGCAGCGCCGGAAACACTGCCAGATACCATAGCGACCGAAGCAGAAAAACCTCTCAAGATCGTTAAGGAATCTGCTGTTCCGAGCCCGGTCGGTAAAAAGAAGTCCCTCTTTTCCCGGCTCACCGAGAAACTCGGCAAGACAAGAGAGACCTTTACCTATCAGCTGGACGCGCTGTTTCTCGGCAAAAAAGAGATCGATGCGGCCATGCTCGATGATCTCGAAGAGATCCTGATAACTGCCGACCTGGGGGTGGCGACCGCTCGGGAACTGCTCGAAAATGCCCGGCGCAGGGTGAAGAGAAAGGAGCTCTACGACCCCAGGTCCCTGAAAGAAACCCTGAAGGTACAAATCAAAAACCTTATTGCGGAAAACGACCAGGACGCCTCGCTGGTCATGCCCGACAAAGGTCCCTTCGTTATTATGGTCATCGGCGTAAACGGGGTGGGCAAAACAACCACCATCGGAAAAATAGCCAGAAAATTTCAACAGGCGGGCAACTCGGTCATGCTCGTGGCCGGCGACACCTTTCGCGCAGCAGCGGTCTCCCAGTTGAAAATCTGGGGCGAACGAAGTAACGTACCGGTTATTGCCCATAAAGACGGCGCCGATCCCTCCTCGGTGGTCTTTGACGCCCTAGGCATCGCCCAGACGAAAAATATCGATGTCGTTCTCGTCGATACGGCCGGACGAATGCATACCAAAGATAATCTGATGGAAGAATTGAAAAAAATCAAACGGGTCATGGGCAAGAAACTCCCAGGGGCGCCACATGAAGTCATGCTGGTCATCGACGCCACCACCGGCCAGAACGGCATATCCCAGGCCCGGCTCTTCGATGATGCGGTCGGCGTCACCGGCATTACCCTCACCAAACTCGACGGCACCTCCAAGGGCGGCATCGTCGTCAACATCTGCAAAGAAATGAAGATTCCCATCCGCTTTATTGGTATCGGCGAAAAAATGAGCGATCTCAGAGACTTCGATGCCGGTGAATTTGTCGATGCTCTTTTCCACAGCAAGTCAAACACGTCAGATCAATAAAATACCCCCTCCAGCCTATCATGCAATATCAACGACAGCAGCAACCCGGTTGCGGCGGATGCTTGCTCATAGCCCTCCTGATTGTTTTTATATCCGGAGGTGCTCCCGCCCTTATCTCATTTCTCGGCACCCTTATCTATACCGGGCTGGCCGGAATATTGCTTTTTGTCGCCCTGTTTTTCGGCTTTTCTTTCTGGATACGGAAAAAAGTTGCCACCTATGAGCAGTCCCAGTCGGAGAGCCATAACCGCTTTGTCTGGCTCCTCGTCCATATTCTTATCCATACGGCAAAAATAGATGGGCAGATCACCAGGGACGAAGTCCAGACCATTCACCGTTTCTTCCAATACAATCTGCGCTACAGTCAGACGCAGATGCATTGGGTCAAGGAACTGATCAAGGAGGCGACCAACTCCACCCAGTCCTTAGAAGCGCTGTTGCAGGAGTTTAAATCCACCTTTGGCTACGAACCGCGACTTATACTGCTCGAACTCGTCTACCAGGTTCTCTTCACCAAGATTACTGTTCCCGAAGACGAGCTGAAGGTTGCCCGCTATATCGCTTTCTACCTCAATGTTTCCGAATACGACCAGCGCACCATCGAGGCGAAATACCGTTACCGACAGCAGCACGGCGCCGAGGCCGGTGGCCGGGACATGGCTGGACAGCATTATGCCACCCTTGGCCTGGAAAATGGTGCAAGCAAGGAAGAAATCAAAAAAGCCTATCGCAAGCTCAGCATGCAGTATCATCCGGATAAGGTCAGACATCTGGGTGATGAATTCAGGGCCGTTGCCGAAGACAAGATGAAGGAAATCAACGCTGCCTATGATTTTTTTAAAAAGCAGTAATTTCTTCCGCCAGGGCTCGATAGTATTTTTCTACATTTCGTACAGAAATGTATTTAACAAAGCGTTTTTTAAGGAGATATATAATGGCCGTTGCAGATAAAATGAGACTATTCGCCGAGAAATCTTCCTGGATACGGAAAATGTTTGAGGAAGGGGCGAAGATGAAGGCCGCCCATGGCGCGGAGAACGTTTTCGACTTCAGCCTCGGCAATCCCGACGCACCGCCTCCGCCGAAATTTGACGAGGTGATCCGGGAAATCGTCCAGAATCCCAGCCCCGGCATGCATGCCTATATGCCGAACGGCGGCTACCCCTGGGTGCGCCAGGCCATTGCCGGCCGGATGTCCACCGAACAGGAGATGACCGTCACTGAGGGTGACATGCTTATGACCTGCGGCGCCGCCGGGGGTCTCAATGTGGTGATGAAGGCCCTCCTCAATCCGGGTGACCAGGTGCTCATTCTCGCGCCCTATTTTGTCGAATACGGCTTCTACATCGACAACCATGGCGGGGTAAGCAAAATGGTCGCCACCGATGAACAGTTCAACCTTGATTTATCGGCAATCGAAGCGGCACTGACCAGCAAAACCAAAGCAATTATCATCAACTCCCCCAATAACCCCTGCGGCCAGATCTACAGCAAAGAGTCGCTGGAGGCACTCGGCAGGCTTCTTGAAGAGGCCTCGGCAAAATTGGGCACCGCCATTTACCTGATCGCCGATGAACCGTACAGGAAGATTGTTTTTGACGGACATGTGGTGCCGAGTATTTTTGCTGCCTACGCCAACAGTATTGTCGTCTCCTCGTATTCAAAAGACCTGTCCCTGCCGGGCGAACGCATCGGCTACCTGGCTGTGCATCCGAAAATTGAAGGGAAGGCCGAACTCCTCAATGCACTGACCCTGGCCAACCGGATTCTCGGTTTTGTCAATGCCCCGGCGCTTATGCAGCGGGTGGTTGCCGAGCTGCAGGATGTCACGGTTGATACCTCGATTTATGCCCGGAGAAAGGAAATCATCTGCACAATATTGCGCGAGGCCGGCTTTAGCTTCACCGAACCCAAAGGGGCCTTCTATGTCTTCCCGAAGACGCCTCTTGCCGACGACGTTGCCTTCGCCGCCCTGTTGCAGGAGGAAAAAATTCTCACCGTGCCGGGTGTCGGGTTTGGCGCACCGGGACATATCCGGATTGCCTTCTGTGTTCCCGACGATGTCATCAGGAGATCGGCGGCAGGCTTCAAGAGGGCTGTTGACAAGGCCCTTGCCATGTAGACGAAGAGTTTTTACGACGCCATCAAAGGTGATAAAACGGCAGCGGGGCAGAGTCTGAACGACTCTGCCCCGCTGTTATTTTTTCTCCCCTCGCTGTTCGGATTTATCCTTGAAGAAAAGTTGGATAGGGACCTTGTCCAGGCCGAGCCCCTCGCGGAAACGATTGGTCAGATAGCGCTCGTAGGAAAAATGCACTCCTTTGTAACTATTTGTCATGACAACAAATTTAGGGGGACATGTGCCGACCTGGGCAGTATAGTAAAATTTAAGCCGTTTGTTCTTATAAATCGGCGGCGAATGTTGCTCGACCGCCTCGCGCAGTAATCTATTGAGGGCCGAAGTGGGAAAAGTGGCCGAATATTGCCGGTACACCGAGCCGATGACCGGGAAAAGACGTTTTATGCCATAACCGGTCACCGCCGAGACGTTCAAAATGGGGGCAAAGCCGACAAAGGGCAAGGCCCGGCCAACTTCCATCATGATCGCCTCCTGCCGCTTTTTATCGTTTTGCACCAGATCCCACTTGTTCACCAGCACAATGAGCCCTCTGCCTTCGTCCAGGACGTAGCCGATGACCTTGGTATCCTGTTCGGTAATGCCCTCCTCGGCATCGATGAGCACCACCGCCACGTCACATCTGGCCATGGCGGCAAGGGATTTGAGGATACTGAATTTTTCCAGCTTCTCGGTGGTCTTGCCCTTCCGACGGATACCGGCAGTATCGATAAACAGATAGCTGTAGTTACCGTGGGTGACCAGGGTATCGACACTGTCTCTTGTTGTTCCGGAAATTTCCGATACGACCATCCGATTCTCGCCGAGAATCATATTGATCATCGACGATTTTCCGACATTCGGCCGACCGAAAAAGGCCACCTTGACCGTCCCTTCGGGCAGCTCGATGTCAGCCTCGTCACTTGGCAGAGCGTCACACAACCCATCCATCAGTGTCCTGAACCCGTAACTGTGTTCAGCGGAAACGGACCACAGTTGCTCAATGCCCAGCTCATAAAACTGGGCGAGCAGTTCCACCTCAACCTCCGGGCCATCAATTTTATTGACCAGGTAGAAGACGGGCTTTTCCGTGCGGCGCAGCATCTTCACCACATCCCAGTCGGCCGGCGTCAATCCCTGTTTGCCGTCCATGAGAAACATGACAATGTCCGCTTCCTCGATGGCCTGCATCGCCTGATTACGGATATGCTGGACCATGGCATCTTCGGGATTGTCGTCAAGTCCGCCGGTGTCCACGAGAATAAAGGCTTTGTGTTCCCAGACCACCCGCTCGTAGTGACGGTCCCGGGTCACTCCCGGAGTCGGGTCGACCAGGGCCTTGCGCGACTTGGTAATCCTGTTGAAAAGTGTCGATTTGCCCACATTTGGCCGCCCGACAAGGGCGACGATGGGCAGATTACTGGTTTTTGACATAGTGTATCCTACGAAAGCTCTATACGCTCGAAACGTGACAAAGCGGGTTGTTAAATGAGGGTCGGCAAAGCAGTTCCGCCATGAATTGTCTACTGTTTCAAGCAGGTACCAATTCTTTCAGTCCCCTGTTGACCATGGTGCGGAGCAGAGTATAGTCCTTAAAAAGCGGCTCCTCCAGTCGGTTTTTCAGAGACACCAGGGATGGTTGTATAAAATTTAAAAAAAATACTTTTTGCCGGACTTGAGAGAGAAAGGAAAATGCACCGACGATCTGCATGTTCCTCTGCAGGGCAAGCAGGCTAAACTGTCTTTTGAATACAGCTTCTTCGATCGTAGCATACCCATGTATCGCCTGCAGATAGTGCGTCAGCAGCTCCTCCTGCAACGAGAGAGACAGCCTGCTGTAAGGATCGATAAGCAGTGACGCCAGGTCATAGCCGAGAGGGCCGAGTCGGCCGCCCTGAAAGTCAATAAACCGGACGGCGCCCTCTTTGATCATGATATTTCGCGATTGAAAATCCCGGTGCAGGAAATAACCGGCCGGCGCCTCGCCGGCACGGCGGGCGATGTCCTGCAGTTCGTCCTCCACCCCAGCATCAACCTCGTGCCCGAGAAGCCCCTGCCAGAAGGCACGTAAAAAATATCCTGATTCCTTTTCGATCATCAGCTGGTAATCGTATTGGCAATTATCCCAGCACCACGAAGGATCAAAACCCTCCGCCCCCCGACATTGCATGACGGCAAGATGTTCCAGGGCTGACCGGTAAAAGTCGATAGCCGAATCCCTAGGTTCCGTCGACGTCCGGTTCTTCTTTGCCACGAGATCATGTAGCCTGATATCACCCAGATCCTCGAAGAGCAGCACGCCGGTTGCGTTATCCCAGCCGAAAAGTTGTGGAACAGGCACGCCCTTTTGGTGCAGATGGCTGCCGATTTTCCAGGCGGAACGGGATTCGGCCAGTTCGGCAGGACTGGTCGCGGCTGGAGCGGCAATAAGACAAAAGGGTGCATTATCTCTCTGCATCCGCCAGAATCTTCTGGTCGAGCCGTCACTGTCAATCTTCCGGCAGCTCGCACCCGTTACCAAGGGTTGCATCTCCGAGCTGGTCAGCATCCCTTTTTCTGCAAGCATTTCCCCGGCGCACCGCAGAATGTCCCGGTCTGATAGTTGTTCTGTATGCACCTGGCTCTCAGTTTTTGCCATAGTCGGAAGAGACGATCATATCATGCAGTCGGCTGCCGCAGGGAATTGACACGTCGTCCCAGACCACGACTCGTTCAAGATGTGTTCGGTTTTCAATATGCGCCTCGCCGATACAGGCCCAGCCACTCAGGCAGATATGCACCGGCAGCTTGGCTCTCTTGGCGATATAGTAGGGTTTTCTCACCGGGCCAATCTCCTGCCAGCAGGGAATAATACCGGTGAGCAGTCCCTGGTGCAGGGCAAGATAATCATCAACCGTACCGATATCCGTCCAGAAACAGTTATCCGCCCGGTAACAGCCTATCTTCCGTCCCTCCTGGAGCATTTTTCGATAGAGATCGATAATGCAGGAAAAAGTATTCTGTTGTATGTCATGGAGAACCGCCGGTTCGATGACATGCAGACCGGTGAAGGCAAGTTGCCCGTGTTCGACCCGCTTGTTAAAGCCGACTACCTTACCGTTTTTCACCCTGACAGTATTGAAGCGGTGATGATTGTGCATCGCCAAGGTGACCGGATTGTCGTTTATCAGATGATGACGGTACAAGCTCAATAAATCGACTGTATGATAAATATCTCCATTACTGACCAGCAGGGGTTCATCACGCAGATATTGCAGGGCCCGCCGCAGGCCGCCGCCGGTTCCCAGAATTACCTCCTCTTCCTGCACAATAACGCCCTGCAGGCCGGCCAGTGCCTCAACAATATGGTTTCGAAGATGATGACAGTTGACGACAATATGGTCAAAGCCCAGGGCCTGCAGCCTTTTTATGGTGAGCAGAAGAAGCGGTTGGTTGAGGATGGGAAAAAGAGGTTTCGGACGAATCAGCGTGTGCGGCTCAAGCCTGGTACCTAAACCAGCGGCCAGAATCATAGCTTGCATAGTACCTCTTCCGTTAAATTAGTAAATCTACGTCACCGCGGTAAAGAGTGTACAACCTTATTTTTCACTCCATCTGGAGGGAACCATCCTCGCGTTCAACAACACCAACGATTACTATACCCGCTTTATTCGCCTCTTCAATCATTAACTCTTTATCAAAGAGCAGCGTCTGCCCGGCTTCCACGGCCAGCACGGCACCTTGCACCTGCTGCAGGCTCCTGATTGTCGTGAGACCAGTTGCCGGCAGATCAAAGCGAAAATCCTGACCCGGCTTTTTTACCTTGACGACAACGGCCTGCTCTTTAGCCAGGGCCCCGCCGCGCAAAATTGTCGCATCGGTGCCTTCAATAGCCTCGACGGCGAGAACAGTACAGTTTCTGACCACGACGCATTGTCCGATATCAAGCTTACCAATGGCCCTGGCGTTCTGCCAGCCGAATTCAATATCCAGGCGTTGTTTTTTGTTCGGTTTTTTCCTGGTGATGACGCCAACCGGGAAGAGCAGATGCCGCAGATAAAGCGTCGACTCCAGTACTTTGATCCCTTCTTTTTCAAGCGTCCCGGCGATGGCGCGGAGTATGGCGTCGTCTTGTTTCCGGTCGATTTTATTCCACAGCGTCAGGCCCTTGAAATCAGGCAGCACATCGCGAAAAATCTGCGTCTTGGTGATAGTGCCGAGGAAAACCGTTTCTCCCACCCCTTCCTGTTTAAAAAAGGATATCACCTTGCCGAGTTGTCCGAGCTTGACCCAGCACACCGCATCGGCCGCCTCCGCGACCTTTTCATCGGTTTCCCCCTTATGGGCGACCACCACCACCCGTCTGCCGGCCGCCTGGGCGGCTTCGATGAACAACAGGGGAAACTGCCCGCCACCGGCAATAACGCCGATGCTTTTTTGATCTATAACCTTGGCCAAAACCGACTTTAGTCCTCAACCGTCTGTTTGACGACGCCACGTTTGGATTCGAGAAAAAATTTCACCAGCGTCTGCACTTCTTCACAGGTCGGGAATTCCTTCTGTGCCAGTTCGATGGCATCTTTCATAAGCAGGCTAGGCGATCTAAAGATGATGCGATATGCCTTATCAAGCATTTTGATCGTCTCGCGACTAAAACCGTTACGCTTTAAGCCAACCTTATTGATCCCGGAAATTCTCGTTCTATTTCTCGTTCCGGCAATAATGACATACGGTGGAACATCCAGACCAATCCCCGAAACTCCGCCGATATAACTGTAGGTACCGATACGGCAGAACTGGTGCACGGCAACCAGGCCGCCGATCGAGGCCCTGTCCCCTACCTCTACATGTCCGGCCAGCGTGGCGACGTTGGCCATAATGACATGGTCACCGATCATGCAGTCGTGGGCGACATGGGTATAGGCCATGAGCAGGTTGTGGTTGCCGATAACCGTTTTCGCATGCCCATTCGGCGTTCCCCGATGAATCGAAGCAAACTCGCGAATCTGGTTGTCGGAGCCGATAATCAGCTCGGTTGGTTCCCCCTTATAACCAAGATCCTGGGGGGCTCCGCCGACCACGGCAAAGGAGCCGATGAGGTTTCTCTCGCCGATGGTCGTTGGTCCCGAGACAACCGCATGGGGGAGTATCCTGGTGTCGGCAGCAATCCTCACTCCAGCTTCTATAACGGCATACGGCCCGACGGAGACGGAGGAGTCGAGTTCGGCTTTGGCATCTACTACGGCGGTGGGATGTATGGACATGATATTCTATATGGGTGTGGGTAGAATTACGTAAATATATTTTGTGTAAAGTAATTACAGCAAATGATAAAAAGTTGCTCTGCTTACCTGCTTCCGGTTATTATTGCAATATTTTTAGACAATAGTCAATCGAAGGTGATGGGGGTAAACCGATCGAAAACAGCTTCATTTTCAGCAATTTCATGTAAAGGAGGCCATAAGTTCAGCTTCGGCGACCAACTGATCATCCACCGTGGCTTTTGCCGCCATGACCATGATCGATCGTTTCTTTTTTATAAGTTCAAGGGTGAAAATCAACTGATCCCCGGGAACAACCGGCCTTCTGAATCTGGCCTTATCGATGCCAGCAAAAAAAAGCAATTTCTTACCGATCGTTTCGGGATTGGCATAATAGGCCATTATCCCGCCGACCTGGGCCAGTCCCTCTAAGATCAACACCCCCGGCATGACCGGGCGTCCAGGAAAATGTCCCTGAAAAAACTGTTCATTTATGGTCACGTTTTTCAGCCCGACAATCGTTTTGCCGATGTCGATGGAGAGGATACGGTCGACCATCACAAAGGGATATCGATGCGGCAGTACCTTCAGGATTTCCATGATATCTATGTTTTCCGGGACAACAACCTCACTCATTTCTCCATCTCCTTAATTATTCTTTTTTTTCAGACGTACTGCCAAGCTCTGCAAGGACCCTGCTATGTTTTCTTACCTCAGACTGCAATTCCGGGAGTTTGGCAAAGACAGCCGTCGCCTTGGCCCATTGACGCACCGGGATTGCCGGGGCACCACCCAGTACAGCACCTTTGGGTTGATCGTTGTGCACTCCGCCCCGGGCGGCGACCATAACCTGGTCACCAAGGGTAAGATGACCGGCAGTAGCTGCCTGCCCCCCCATGACGACATTTCGGCCAAGAGTCGTCGAGCCGGCAATGCCGACCTGGGCCACCAGCAGGCTGTTCTCGCCAACCACGACATTATGCGCTACCTGCACGAGATTGTCTATCTTCACGCCGGACTTGATCCAGGTAACGCCGTAGGCGGCCCGGTCGATACAGGTATTCGCACCAATCTCAACATCATCATCAATCCGGACAATACCGACCTGTGGGCGTTTGATATGTTCGCCGCGCTCATTGGCCGCATAGCCAAAGCCATCGCTGCCGATTACCGTGCCGGAATGGATAGTCACTCTCTTGCCGATGAGGCACCTTTCATAGACGGTAACGTTTGCATGAATAGTCGAATCGTCACCAATTTCCACGTCATCGCCGAGAACGGCACCGGCCTCGACCGTGACCCTTTCCCCTAGTTTGACGCGGTTGCCGAGAACAGCCAGCGGGGCGATGGAGATTTTCCGGCCAAGAAGACATTGTTCCCCGACAAAGGCCCGTGGATGAATGCCCCGGGCCGTAAAAGGTACCTGGACCAAAAAACCATGGATAAGCGCGACGGCCAGATAAGGGTCTTTCACCTGGATAACGGGGATATTTTTAACCGCCTCTATGCCTAAGGGAACGATCACCGCGCCCGCCCCGGTCGTTTCGAGCAGGTCAACCATTTTTGCTTTCGCCAGAAAGGATATATCTTCAGGGCCGGCGGTGTCGAGGGGGGCAAATCGGCGAATAAGAACATGCTTAT
This sequence comes from Desulfocastanea catecholica, assembly GCF_054657295.1. Lineage (NCBI taxonomy): Bacteria > Pseudomonadati > Thermodesulfobacteriota > Desulfobulbia > Desulfobulbales > Desulfobulbaceae > Desulfocastanea > Desulfocastanea catecholica. The sequence continues at coordinate 116,582 of NZ_BAAHYZ010000012.1, read as the reverse complement.
CGCCGACGATCCGGCCACCGACCATTTCGGCAAGGAATTCAACGGATACTGTTTTTTCAGTCATGATTCTACCAGTTTTAATAGAGAAAGTATTTTTTTCTCAGGCGATCAAAGGCCTGCAGCTCCGCTTGCCAGTCTTCTTCGATCTCCCGCACCGGGACGCCCTCTTCCAGCTGCCGGCGTACCCGCTGATCACCTATTATCAGATCCATGGGCAGGCGTTGGTATTCATATTCATAGGGCGGCTGTTTATATTGATACTGGTCCGGATAGAGACGTATTGACGCCTGCAGCAGGGCCAGACTGGTCCTGTACGGCAGAAAGATTCGACTCTTGGTCACATGGATCTGAAAACCACAGCACGCCTGCCCCGCCCACTTGCCGGAGGTCGGTTCAAAAACCACCGGCCGCAGGCAACAGCCGGGCAATGAGGTTTTCGCCACGGCCCGGAGCATGTCCGTGTGCCGCCAATAGGGCGCACCAACCAGTTCAAAGGGCAGCGTCGTGCCCCGGCCTTCGGATACATGAGTCCCTTCCCAGAGCACCTGGCCCGGATACACCAGGGCCGTTTCGGGAGTCGGCATATTCGGCGACGGCCATACCCAGGGAAATCCGGTGTCCCGAAAAAGCATCGATCGCCGCCAGCCGGTGAGCTTGACCACCTCGAGCTCGGCGCCAAGGTGGAATTCATCGTTGATCAACAGGGCCAGTTCGGCAAAGGTCAGCCCGTGCCGCATGGGCAAAGGATACAAACCGACAAAGGAAGTGCAGTCGGCCCTGAGCAGGTTCCCCTCGATCTGCTCGCCGCCGATTGGATTCGGCCGATCGAGCACCACGACCTTTTTACCGAGCTGCGCCGCCATCTCCAGACAATAAGCCATGGTATACAAGAAGGTGTACACCCGGGTACCGACATCGATCAGGTCGATGAACAGCACGTCGAGCTGGGCGAACATCTCGGCGGTCGGCCGCCGATGCACACCATAGAGACTGTAGATGGGCAGGCCGGTAACGGCATCAAGCGCATGATCGGATTCGATCATATTGTCTTGTTTTTCAGAAAAAAAGCCGTGCTGGGGAGAAAACAGACAAGTCAGCCGGTCACCATATTTCTGGTGCAACAGCACCCGGCCATGGACAAAGTTCCGGTCCGTCGAGGCCTGATTCGATAAATATCCAATCCTCTGTCCCGCAAAGGACAGGGAATCATCGTGCACTACTCTTTCGAGGCCAACCTGCAGCATAATTTCAATTTCACGATCAATGAAAAAATTAACGGATAATATAGAAGCGAATTGGCTATCTTAATAGCGGGAAGGAGAAAAGTCAAAAAGTAGATTGCCACTTAGCCACTTATGCGGGAAAGACGAATATCTTCACTGGCGGATAAGGGTATGGCGGGAAGCCGGCACCCAGACAAGAGACAACGGATGCCGGCAAGGGAGCAGTATCTGTTCAGGACGCAGTGAAACGATCGTAATGCACAAAATCACTCAATTCCCTGCGCTTTGGCGGTGAAGGGGCGTGATCCGGATAGCCGATCGGGATAAGCGAGACAAGTTCATAACCGGCAGGGATGTGCAGCAGCTCTTCAGCCGCCTTATGGTCAAGAGAGCCGACAATGACCGAGCCCAGGCCAAGCGCACAACCCTTCAGACAGATATTTTCACTGATGAGGCCCAGGTCATACATAAACCAGTGCTGATAACGGGTTACCTGCTGTTCCTTATAATAGCCCGATTTCAAGGGATTACCGCAAACGGCAATGACCACGGGCGCGGACTCCATACATTTTGACGCCGGATTTTTCGCGGAAAGCAGCTCGGCCAGCTTTTTTTTGTCTGCTGCGGCCTGCACTATCACCAGTTCCCAGCACTGAAGATTCCCCCATGACGGGGCCATCCTTGCCGCCTCGAGAACCTCCGCCAAGGTATCGGGTTCAACCGGTCTGTCCAAAAATCGCCTGATACTTCTTCGCCTGCTGAAAATATCTTCCATACGCCACCTCCCCCTTTGCCCCTCCGTTGTCAACCACGCCCGGCATCGTCGATATCGAGCATAGCCGTGTTCGGATCAGGAAAATTCATTTAAAATTTCTCTGGCGATAATCAGTCGCTGAATCTCGCTGGTTCCTTCATAAATCGTGGTGATTCTCGCATCCCGGGTATACCTTTCAATGGGAAAATCACTGGTATAGCCGTATCCGCCGAAAATCTGCATCGCCTCGTAGCAGGCCTTATTGGCCGCTTCCGTGGCAAAGAGTTTGGCCATTGAGGCCTCCTTGGCATAGGACCGGCCCTGCTCTTTTTTATAGGCGGCATTCATGAGCAGCAGACGCGAGGCCTCAAGGGCGGTGTACATGTCGGCAATCTTCCACTGAATCGCCTGAAACTCACTGATTTTCTTGCCGAACTGCGACCTCTCCAGAGAATATTGCGTCGCCAGGTCCATGGCCGCGAGACCAATGCCGAGAGCCAGAGAGCCAATACCGATCCGCCCGCCGGCAAGTTCGGTTACCGCCGCGCGAAAACCATCGTTGAGCTGCCCCATCAGCGCATCGGCCGGAATACGGCAGTCCTGAAAAAGCAGCTCATTGGTCGGAGAACCATGCTGGCCCATCTTTTTTTCTTTTTTACCAATGATCAGCCCCCTGGTGCCGGCCTCAACCAGAAACAGGCTGATCCCTTTGCCCTTGCGCGCCACGGGATCAGTCACCGCCCAGACGACAAAAACCCCGGCAAACGAGCCACTGGTGATAAAAATTTTCGAACCGTTCAGCACCCAGTCATCGCCATCCCGCACTGCAGTCGTGGTCATGGCGGCAGGATCGGACCCGGCACCCGGCTCGGTAAGGGCGAAGGCCCCCGCCTGATATTCTCCACTGCAGATCCTGGCAATATAACGGGCCTTCTGTTCATTGCTGCCTAAGGCCTGGATCACTTCGTTGACCATATTATTCACGGAAACCGTTACGGCGGTAGCGGCACAGGCCCGGGCAATCTCGGTCATCGTTACGCTGAATGCGACTACACCGGCTTCCGTGCCGCCGAATTCATCCTTGACGTTGAGGCCCATGAAGCCGAGCTCGGCGAGCTTTTTCAGATTAGCATAGAAGCTGCTGTCGTCACCACCCTGGTCCAGCACAGCGGCCACCGGGGCCAGTTCCGACCGGGCAAAATCCCGGGCCGTGTCCTGAATCAGTTTTTGTTCTTCGGTTAAATCGAGATTCATGAGTAATCCTTAATTTCTGTTAATTGGCCTGAAATTTGGGCGGACGTTTCTCGAGAAAGGCCATCATGCCCTCTTTCTGTTCTTCGCCGGCAAAACAGAGGGAAAAGAGATCAGCCTCGTAGGAGCAGGCCCGGTTCAGATCCATTTCCATGCCATTATTGATTACTTCCTTGCACAGTTGCACGGCAGCAGGTCCACGGGAGGCGATTAACACGGCCAGCTCACGGCATTCGGCCATAAGTCGATCCTGGGCGACAACCCTGTTCACCAGCCCAATGCGGCAGGCCTCCGCGGCATCAATTATCTTGCCGGAATAGATCAGTTCATTGGCGAGGCCCTTGCCGATCAACCTCGGCAATCTTTGCGTTCCGCCGAAACCCGGGATAACTCCCAGGTTAACCTCGGGTTGACCGAACCTGGCATTGTCACTGGCCAGGCGGATATCACAGGCAAGGGACAGTTCGCAACCACCGCCAAGGGCAAAGCCGTTAATCGCGGCAATCACCGGCTGAGGAAGATTTTCGATAGTCCGGGTAACCGCGTGGCCAAGCCGGCCGAAAACCTTTGCTTCAGCGGGTGTAAGACCTTGCATAAAGGAGATATCCGCCCCGGCGACAAAGGCTTTTTCTCCGGCCCCGGTAATTATCACCACCTTCACGCTTCGGTCCTGAGCCAGTTGGTTAAAACAGCTGAGCATTTCCTCGAGTGTTGGCTGGTTCAGGGCATTGAGCGCTTTCGGCCTGTTTATGGTCACTGTGACTATGGCGTCACTTTTTTCCAGCTGTAAATTGTTATAGTTCACTTCGTCCCTCCTTATATGTAGTCGATATTATTTCTATCTAGTTACGATTCCAGGGTAAATTTCCAGGCACAATACCACTCCTCGGGATGCTTGTCGGGAGGGCAGCCGAGACATTCGGTGCGTATTCTCTTGTCGATGGCAGTGGCAAAATAGGTATACTCGACGAGTCCCGCCGATTTACAGGGATAATCATCGAGTCCCTTGCGTTTTCGGGCATCCTGTACACGACAGCGATTCATCTGAAACACAAAGCTGTTCGCCGTTTCTTCGACAATCGATTGGCTGTTGATGCTTTCATAGATGCGAAAGCCCAGAGCCTTCTTCAGACCCTCAAGCCCTGGATTTTCCGGTAACCCCAGAAAATTGCTGATCGATTTCGCTTCAACAGGCGAAAATTGCGCCCAGCAGGAATCGTTGCATCGCTTGGCATCATTCATTCCTGCAGCAAATTCTATGGTTTGGAACCAGACCCCGTCATTCACCAGCCAGTTTTTGGCCAGACGATCCTTGAGTTCGTTGAGCCTTGCATCGTCCATCTCCAGCAGAAAAGAAGGAATGCCCTCCTCCATGGTAAAACCAAGAAGCTTCGCCAGATGTTTCATCTGGATGTCAAAGCTCGTTTTCGAGGCACTCTGCAGCATCTCCAGCGCCTTCTCCATGCCGACCTGATGCTTTACCTCGGCAAACCAGAGACCATGATGAAGTATAAGTCGATGAAAGAGATCAATGATAAAACGGGCGGTTTCCCGCGAATCCAACTCGCTTGCACTCTTGGCCTGGATGGACATGCTTTCCCCCTTTTCTAAGGTATAATGGTTATTTGGTCCGGATAACTGCTGAGCTGTTCGAGACCATTTTGGGTGACCAGATGGGTATTTTCGATACCGACAACACCTCTACCCGGAAAAATTGTCTTTGGTTCCAGGGCAATAATCATCCCCTCTTCAAGGGCCAGTTGCTGCCCCTGGGCAATAAATGGAAACTCATCCAGTTCCAGGCCAAGCCCATGACCGGTAAATCGAATCCTTCGATCGCCGACGCCCATGAAGTTTTCCGCATAGCCTTTTTTTTCCGCCAGAGAAATCATCAGGTCGTACAGTTCTCCGGTCAGCGTTCCAGGCTTTGCCTGGGTCTTGATTTCATCTTGAATCTCGAGCATTGCCGTATGGGCCGCCTCGAGATCGGCGGGAAGCCTGCCGATGGAGAAAATCCGTGCATGATCGCAGAGGTAGCCATCCAAGGCAAAGACATAGTCAACCAGGATGGGTTCATTGGCACTGATTTTTCGGAACCCGGCACCCTGGCCGATAACAGTGCTGACGCCCGTACCTCCCGTAGGCGAGGCGAGGTAACTGGGCACCGCCGCGCCATCACCGGACATGAGGTGACCATAGAAGAGTTCGCCGCCCCACATGCGCATCCGGACAATTCCCTGGTGGCCGAGGCTCCTGGCATACCCTTCCAATTGACCACTCAGGGTCACCTCGGTTTGGCCGACCTGCAGCAGCTCCGGCACCATGGCGGCGACCTTATCCGACAATTTTGCCGCAGCCCTCATTTTTATGATTTCATATTCTGATTTAACCGCCCGCAGCAAGCGGATTTCATAAGAAATGTCCTCAATCTTTGCTTGTTTAAAAATGGCGCAGTATTGCAGGTAGAGGTTAGTCGGCAATACATCAAGCTCCATGCCAAGTACCTTGGGCAGTGGATAACCGTACCGCTGCAGAACGCCGACTATATGTTTTATGCCGACAAGCGAAACAATTTCCTCAAGGGGAGATTCCTGCCGCGCCCGGTCAAAATCCTTAAAAACCATGAGGATGGGCTTGCCGGCGACAGGCACATAGAGCCACCCCTGCTGCGAGGTGGCTCCGAAATAGAAGAGATCGGTCTTCTGGCAGATCAGGGCGCCATCTACTTCCCGTGCAGCAAGGAGTTTTTGTAATTTTGCAATCCTGTCTGCCAGTTCACCCGCCGGAACAACTACACTGTCGATTGGCATACGCTCTCCTCACTTAATACTGGTAGAACCCCTTGCCGGACTTGCGACCCAGCCAGCCGACTTCAACATATTTTCTCAGTAAAGGACAGGGACGATACTTGGAATCCTTGAACCCATCGTAGAGGGTGTCCATAATGGCCAGGCAGGTATCAAGACCGATGAGATCGGCCAGGGCCAGCGGGCCCATCGGATGGTTCATGCCAAGCTTCATCACCGTATCGATGTCTTCAACCTTGCCGACCCCCTGATAAACACAAAAAACCGCCTCGTTGATCATCGGCATAAGGATCCTGTTGGCAATAAATCCAGGAAAATCATTGGCCTCGGCGGCAGTTTTGCCGAATTTCTGACAAAGAGCCCAGGTGGTGTCAAAGGTCTCCTGGCTGGTCGCCAGACCTTTTATAACCTCGACCAGCTTCATGACCGGAACCGGATTCATAAAGTGCATGCCGATAACTTTTTCCGGCCGCCTGGTCTGCGCGGCTATCCTGCCGATCGGAATAGAAGAGGTGTTACTGGCAAGAATGACATGGGCCGGGCAGGCGCTGTCAAGATCGCGAAAGATATTGAATTTCAGGTCTTCACGTTCGACTGCCGCCTCGACAACGTAGTCAACCCCGGCCATATCGGCAAGATCCGTGGTGGTGGAAATCCGCCCAAGGATTGCCTCGCATTCGACGCTGGTTATTTTGCCTTTTTCCACACTCCGGTCAAGGTTTTTCTTGATGGTCGCCATCCCCCTGGCGGTAAATTCCTCTTTGATATCGCTCATCAGGACATCTAAGCCGCTGGTCGCTGCGACCTGGACGATACCGTTGCCCATCTGACCGGCCCCGATCACACCAAATTTTTTAATTTCCATCTCTTCCCCTCCTGCAATAAGAACAAAAAATCATCGATTAACCACCATGGCCACCGCCTCACCCCCACCAAGACAAAGAGATATCAGTCCTCGTTTGGCGTCTCTTCTACCCATTTCGTGCAAAATGCTCACCAGCAATCGAGCCCCGCTGGCACCGATCGGATGGCCTATGGCGACAGCGCCACCGTTGACATTGACACGGCTCGCATCGAGCTCAAGCACCCTGTTGATGGCCACCGAAGCGCCGCTGAAGGCCTCATTGATCTCAAAGAGGTCAATATCCGCCTGGGAGACACCTTCTTTTTTCAAGACCTTCGGAATAGCGAGGATCGGAGCCATAAGCACGTGCTTCAGCTCTATTCCGGCCGAGGCCTGAGCACCAATTTCAGCCATGATGGTACAGCCGAGTTGTTCGGCCTTTTCACGGCTCATCACCACCACGGCAGCCGCTCCATCACTGATGACCGAGGCATTGCCGGCGGTCCCGACGCCGTCCTTTTTAAAGGCCGGCCGCATCTTCTGCAGGCTGGCGAACGATGTCTCCTGGGGACATTCATCGGTGGTAAAAAACGTTGTTTCCCCTCTTTTCTGCGGCAGAGGCACCGGCACTATTTCATCCTTGAAAACGCCGTCCTTAATCGCCTGCAGCGCTTTTTTGTACGACTGCTCGGCAAAACGATCCTGGTCTTCTCGACTCACCTGCCATTTCTCGCAGATGAGTTCATTGGACATGCCCATATGAAAATCGTTGACCACGTCCCACAGCCCGTCATGGATCATGTGATCCTCAATCTTACCGGGTCCCATGCGGTGACCCCACCTGGCCTTTTCGAGATAGTAAGGCGCCGAACTCATGCTTTCCATGCCGCCCGCAACAATAACCTCGGCATCACCGCACTGGATGGCCTGGGCGGCGAGCATCACCGCTTTCAGTGCGGATCCGCACACTTTATTGACGGTAATGGCCTCAACCTCCTGGGGCAGCTCAGCCTTTATAGCCGCCTGTTTGCCGGGGTTCTGGCCATAGCCGCAGGGCAGGACCATGCCCATGATACATTCATCGACCAGTGTCTTGTCGATCCCTGATCGACTAACCGCTTCCTTAATGACCATGGCGCCAAGATCCGTGGCGCCGATTTTACTCAAGGATCCGCCAAAACTGCCAAATGGGGTTCGTACCGCACTGACTATTACCGCTTTTCTCATAATCTGCCTCATATTTAAGGTCAATCTTCATAATTTCAGCTCCTGCTGTCGATCATTTTACGCCGGCATATTTCCCACGGCAAAAAACCGACCAAGCGCTCAATCGTATTTTCATGGTTATCGACAAGGCGCTGTTTGTCAATGTTTTTTTAGCTGATGGTGTGGCAAATACATTCAAGCTTCCTCCCTTGTCGATTTTTCAACCGATGCGTACAGCCGAGATAAATTTTTACCAAAAAAAGGTACCATTTTTTTCTCTTAAAAGTAATTCTTAGCGCAAAATAAAAAAATCCTTTGACAAACATCATTAATTATTATTTAGTTCGACACATAAACCGACCGAGCGCTCAGTTGTGATCTCTCGGTCAAAGAAAAATTTATTTTTCACCTAGTTAATCATTTTCAAATCTGAACCGTAAGGAGTCACCTATGGGCATGGACAGTCTGTACAGAGAAGTAATGGACCTTAACATGATGGATGATAATGACCATAAAAAGGATGTCGCTCAAGCCTTTTTTGAAAAGCTCAACTTTATGGAACTCCCTGAATATTTTAACTGGGCGTCAGAAATTTTTGAAGGAATGCATGTTAAGGAACGCGGAGATAAAACTGCCTTTATCTGGGCCGATATTGTCACCACGGAAAGTAAGAGTTACAGCTATCAGGATTTTTCCTTCCAGGGCAATCAGTGTCTCAATGGGCTGAGAAAGGCAGGTGTTGACAAGGGCAACAATATGTACATGATGGTTCCGATCGTACCGGAAACCTGGTTTACCAGTTACGCCTGTATCAAAGGTGGGCTGGTTGCCGTACCGACCGCGACAACCATGACCGAGAGAGAGCTTGAATTCAGATTTGAAACCTATCCGCCCGATTCAATTCTTGCCGACGAAATCTATACAGATGTTATTGATGCGGCCCTGGCAACGACGAAATCGACCCCGAAGATTAAACTGGTCAGAGGAAAAAAAGCCGGCTGGACCAGTTATACCGATCTTTCCAAAGAGGCTGTTGCGGCAGAACCTGCCAAAACCCGATCCGACGACCTGCTGTTCTGTTTCTTTACCTCCGGCACCACCGGCCTGCCGAAACGCGTCGGCCATACCGCCGTTTCTTATCCCTTAGGCCATCTGTCCACCTCGGTGATGACCGGCATTCGCACCGACGACATCCATCATAACCTCGGTGCTCCCGGCTGGGCCAAATGGGCATGGTCCAGTTTTTTCGCCCCGTTGAATGTCGGGGCCACGGCGACCGGTTTCAATTTCACCGTGCTCGACGGCGACAAGTATCTGAACATGATCACCACCCATAAAATTTCCACCTTCTGCGCCCCACCGACTGCCTGGCGGATGTTCATCAACCTCGACACTTCCAAGTTTGATTTTTCCGCCCTTCGCCAGTCGATCGGCGCCGGCGAACCGCTCAACCCTGAAGTCATCACCCGCTGGAAAGCACTCACCGGAACGGAAATCAGAGATTTCTACGGCCAGACCGAATCAACCGCCATGATCGGCAACCATCCCTGGATGAACGGCAAAATGAAGAGTGGTTCCTTCGGTCACCCGTCATTTATGTATGATGTAGCCCTGGTCGACGATGACGGCAAAGAACTCACCGTAGCCGACGAGCCCGGTCATATCGTGGTGAAACTGGACAAGTGGCGGTCAATCGGCCTTTTCACCGAGTATATCGGTAGTCCGGAAAAAATGGCTGGAGTCTTCCGCAACAACCTCTATTACACCGGCGACCGGGCCTCCATCGATGCAGACGGCTACTGGTGGTTTGTCGGCCGAAGCGACGATGTTATCAAGTCCTCCGATTTCCGCATTGGTCCCTTCGAGGTGGAAAGTGCGGTTCTCGAACATCCGGCCGTTGCCGAGTCGGCCATCGTCGGTGTCCCGGATGAAAAGCGCCATCAGCTGGTGAAGGCGTTTATCATTCTTAAACAGGATCAGGTACCTTCACGGGAACTGGCCCTGGATATTTTCAAACACACCATAAGAATCCTCGCGAAATTCAAGATTCCAAGAATTATCGAGTTTGTTCCACAGGTCCCTAAAACCCTCAGCGGCAAAATTCGCCGGGTGGAATTACGGCAGCAGGAAATCGATCGAAAGGAAAAAGTCGGTGAGGCACAAAAACTTGAATTCTTCTATCAGGATTTTCCCGAGTTGAAGAGCAAAAAATAGCAGCTGCTTCGTCCAGGGAAGGAATGCATTATTCTTCCCTGGATGCTCAGTAAACCACTTTTCCGGAGTACAATTTCATGATTTTTGAACTGACTGAAGAACAGAACCTCATCCGCGACATGGTTCGTGAATTCGCCGAAACGGAAGTGGCGCCGACAGCAAAAATTCGCGACGAAGAAGAGCGGTTTGACCGGGCATTGATGTTTGGCAGACTTGGGGAACTCGGCCTGACCGGTATCGTCTTTCCCGAGGAGTACGGCGGTGCCGGTGCGGACTATATCAGTTACGCCATAGCCGTGGAGGAGCTCTCCCGGGTCTGTGCCTCGACCGGGGTCACCCTGTCTGCCCACCTTTCCCTCGGCGCCAATCCGATCTATCTTTTTGGCAGTGAAGAACAGAAGCAGCAGTTTCTTGTTCCCCTGGCCAAGGGTGAAAAAATGGGTGCCTTCGGCCTGACCGAACCTTCGGCCGGCTCGGATGCCGGCGGCACCAAAACCACTGCGGTCCGGGAAGGCGACAGCTGGATTCTCAATGGGACGAAGATTTTTATCACCAATGGCGGCGAGGCGGAAACCTACGTTGTCTTTGCCCGGACCGACAAGGAAGCGAAAAAACACTACGGCATCAGCGCCTTTATAGTTGAAAAGAACACGCCGGGTTTTTCTTTCGGCAAAAAAGAACGGAAACTGGGTATTCGCAGCTCCCCGACCCTGGAGCTGATCTTTGACAATTGCCGCATCCCGGCGGACAATCTTCTCGGCGAAGAGGGCCAGGGCTTCAAGATTGCCATGAAAACCCTTGACGGCGGCCGCATCGGCATTGCCTCCCAGGCCCTGGGTATTGCCCAGGGAGCACTCGACGCTGCGGTAAACTACGCCAAGGAACGGAAACAATTTGACAGCCCTATCGGTAGATTTCAGGGCGTGCAGTTTCAGCTCGCCGATATGGCGACCCAGACGGAAGCAGCCAGACTTCTGGTCTACAACGCCGCTTACAAGGCCAGTAACGGTCTGTCCTATTCCCAGGCCTCGGCCATGGCCAAACTGATGGCCAGTGAAACAGCGATGAAGGTTACTACCCAGGCGGTGCAGATCCTCGGCGGCTATGGATACACGCGTGATTTTCCGGTGGAAAGGATGATGCGTGATGCGAAAATTACTGAGATCTATGAAGGAACCAGTGAGATTCAGCGTCTGGTAATCGGTGCGGCCTTAGTACGGTAACCCGGCAAAACTCCTGTCATTTCGCCTTGCTGGCTGGAGAAGGTTCAGGGTGGTCGTCATGTTTTCCTTTTGTTCTCCCGTTTTTTTGTATACTTTTTCACAATAGCTCCGTTATACACAAAAAACGATTAACAGTTATCTCTGGGAGAAAAGTATATGCAGGATAGTGATACGCATTCGCAGGAAGTCGTCACCCATATTAAAAACCAGGAACTGGTAAAAGAACGCAGAAGACAGATAGTTGACGCGGCGGTGAAACTCTTTATCAAACACGGGTATCATAAAACGACCACCCGTGCGCTGGCCAAGGCAACCGGGCTTTCCATCGGTTCACTGTACGAATACGTATCAACCAAGGATGATGTGCTCTACCTGGTCTGCATTGCCATTCACACTGAAGTTGAACAAGGTGTGAAGGAGGCCCTCGCCCGACCAACTGTCGGAAAAGCCGCACTGGCCGAGGTCCTCCGCGAGTATTTCCTGGTCTGCAACCGGATGAGCGACCATGTCCTGCTCATGTACCAGGTGACCCACTTCCTCCCGTTAAAATGGCAGGAAAAGGTTACACAGGCGGAACTGCGTATTACCAACCTGTTTATCGAGGCAATGCGCGAGCTGCGCGAGCTGGGGAAATTGCCGCAGCTCGACGATGACACCATTAATCTTATTGGCCATAATATCTCGGTGATTGGCCATATCTGGGCCTTCAGGCGCTGGTATTTTGCCAAAAAGTTTACGATTGAGCAGTTTATTGAACAACAGACGGAATTTATCATGAGTTTTCTTGAGGAAAAAAACAAATAAGTTCATTCTCCAGCAAGGATTACCCACGATAATCAAAGGCAACATCCGTCTGCACAATACCATACGATACACTATCATGCTGGGCGGCTGTCTGCGGACGGCATCCCAGTAACCTAGTAGGAATGAAGGAGTAATTATGCACGCGGATGTTGAAATTTACCGGCCTGAAAACGTTGTTCGAGTCATCACTGCCACCTCCCTCTTCGACGGCCACGACGCCTCGACCAATATCATGCGACGGATCCTGCAGGATTCCGGTGTCGAAGTCATCCATCTGGCCCACAACAGATCGGTCCAGGAACTGGTCGACACCGCGATACAGGAAGATGCCCAGGGAATAGCCATGTCCAGCTATCAGGGCGGGCATATGGAAGCCTTCAAGTATATGATCGACCTGCTCAAAGAAAACGATGCCGCTCATATCAAGGTATTCGGCGGCGGCGGCGGGGTAATCGTCGCCGAGGAAATCAAAGAGCTGGAAAGCTACGGCGTGGCCAAGATCTACTCTCCGGAAGATGGCGCGTCCATGGGGTTGCAGGGCATGATCAATCATATGATCAAAATCCTCGATTTCCCGACGCTGCCTTTCCATGATCTTCGGCCGGAAAAACTCAGCTTCTCCAATCCGAAGACTATCGCCGGTTTCATCTCCGCCGCACAGCTGGCCAAGGCAAACGACAACGGCAGGCTGCAGGAGTTGACGGCGATGCTCACCCCGCTCACGGAAAAGCACAACCCGCCGGTCATCGGTATTACCGGTACCGGCGGGGCCGGGAAATCGTCGCTCACTGATGAAATCCTGGTTAGATTCCTCCATGACATCAAAGATATTCGCATCGCCGTCATCAGCTGCGACCCATCACGACGCAAGACCGGTGGCGCACTGCTCGGTGACCGGATCCGCATGAATTCGATCAGCAGCTCGGACAAGGTCTATATGCGCAGCCTGGCCACGCAAAACTCGGCAACGGAGGTTTCCGAAGCACTGCCGGAAGCTGTCCTCGTCGCCAAGGCGGCAGGCTTTGATCTGATCATCGTCGAGACGGCGGGCATCGGCCAGGGAGACTCGAAAATAACCGAACTGGCCGATATATCCCTTTATGTCATGACCAGCGAATTTGGGGCGCCCTCCCAGCTGGAGAAAATCGATATGCTCGACTATGCCGATCTCATCGTCGTCAATAAATTCGAGAAAAAAGGCAGCGACGACGCCATCCGGGATATCCGCAAGCAGGTGCAGCGCAACCGCAAACAGTGGCAAATTGCCCCGGAAGACTTACCGGTCTTCGGCACCATCGCCTCAAAATTCAATGACGACGGAGTCACCGCCCTCTATCATGGCATCATTGAGCAGCTGGGCAGGAAAACAGCCCTTACCTTACAGCCAAAACTGGCCAAGCCTGCACAAAAAATACCCTCTTCCAAATCGATTGTCATTCCGTCGGAAAGGATTCGCTATCTCTCGGAAATTTCTGCTGCCCTGCGCAGCTATCATGCAAAATCAGACCAGCAGGGCAAAGCCGTCCGACAAAACTCTCATGTCCAGTCGACCATTGCACTGCTCAGTCAGCAAGAAGGAGAGGACATCGGCACGGCCATGGAAGTTCTCCGATCCGCTGCCGCGGCGACTGCTCAAACGATCGACCGCGAGACCATGGACAGCCTGAACAGCTGGGAGAAGATCAAGGAGGCTTACGCCGGCGACGACCTGATCTATACGGTGCGCGGTCGCGAAATCCATGTCCCGCTGCATTCGCGATCCCTTTCCCACTCGAAGATCCCGAAAATTGCCCTGCCCGGATTCAGCGATCCGGCCGATATCTATCGCTGGATGCGCAAGGAACATCTCCCGGGATATTTCCCCTATACCGGGGGTGTCTTTCCCTTAAAACGCACCGGCGAAGATCCAACGCGCATGTTCGCCGGAGAAGGCGGCCCGGTGCAGACCAACCGACGCTTCAAACTGCTTTCCTCCAACTACGCGGCCAAGAGATTGTCCACCGCCTTTGATTCGGTGACCCTGTATGGCTGGGATCCCGCCATACGGCCGGACATTTACGGTAAGATCGGCACCTCCGGGGTGAGCATCTGCACCCTCGATGACGTCAAACAGCTCTACGACGGCTTTGAACTCTGCTCGCCCACCACCTCGGTATCCATGACCATCAACGGCCCGGCACCGATCATACTGGCCATGTTCATGAACACGGCCATCGACCAGCAGGTGGACCGCTTCGTTGCGGAAAAGAACAGGCAGCCGGACAACAGCGAATATGCCGACATCAAGGCCATGGTCCTGACCAATGTGCGCGGCACCGTGCAGGCGGATATCCTGAAAGAAGACCAGGGTCAGAACACCTGCATCTTCTCCATCGAATTCGCCCTGAAAATGATGGGCGACATCCAGGAATATTTCATTGCCCAGAATGTGAAGAATTTCTATTCGGTATCCGTCTCCGGCTACCATATCGCCGAAGCCGGGGCCAACCCGATCACCCAGCTGGCCCTCACCCTGTCCAACGGCTTTACCTATGTGGAATATTATCTGTCCAGGGGCATGGCCATCGACCAGATTGCGCCGAACCTGTCCTTCTTTTTCTCCAACGGCATGGATCCGGAATATACCGTCATCGGCCGGGTGGCCAGACGCATCTGGGCTGTGGCGATGAAGGAAAAATACGGCGCATCCACCTCGTCACAGCGGTTAAAATACCATATCCAGACCTCAGGCCGGTCGCTGCACAGCCAGGAGATCCAGTTCAACGATATCAGAACCAGTCTGCAGGCGCTCTGTGCCATCTACGATAACTGCAACAGCCTGCACACCAACGCCTACGATGAGGCGATAACCACCCCCAGTTCGGAGTCGGTGCGCCGGGCCCTGGCCATCCAGCTCATCATCAATAATGAATGGGGTCTGGCCAAGAATGAGAACCCCAACCAGGGCAGCTTTATTGTCGAGGAACTGACCGACCTGGTCGAAGAGGCGGTTCTCGCCGAGTTCGACCGGATTACCGATCGGGGCGGCGTACTCGGGGCCATGGAAACCGGCTATCAGCGGAGTAAAATCCAGGAAGAATCCATGTACTACGAGCGACTGAAGCATTCCGGCGAATATCCGATCATCGGTGTCAATACCTTCCGCAATCCGGACATTGATTTTGATCAACAGGCGGCGACCCTCGAACTGGCCAGGTCGACCGACGAAGAAAAGGACGAACAGATTGCCCGTCTCGCTGATTTCCATAACCGGCATAAGGACGATTGCCCTGCAGCGCTTGAGCGCCTGCAGCAAGTGGCTCTCAGTGGTGGTAACATCTTTCACGAACTGCTCGAAACGGTCAAACACTGCAGTCTTGGGCAGATCACCAACGCCCTGTATGCGGTCGGCGGCCAGTACCGCAGGAATATGTAAGGGGAAAAACCGGGTGGCGGGAAATCCTGAACCGAGGATCAGCTCCAGGCGAAAAAGGGTTGCTCGAAATGAGCGACCCTGGTTGCCTGGCCGCAAAGAGCCACCTCACGAAATTGATAGAGTATTGCCGCGGTCGGCGTGGCGATAAAGGTATCGCCTATCGGCATGAAAAGAATCGGCCTGGCCCTTTCTTTAGTTTTTTGTAACAGCGGGGCATCCTGGCGAAAGAGCTCGCTGCAGGGGATTCGGTGCACCGAGGCGACCTCCTGGTCGTTTTTCGTCAACTGCTGTATGGCGCCGCCCCAGATGACAACCGGCGTGATATGGAAGCCCGAACGAGTAACAAAATCATCGAGACAGCCGAGCAGCCGGTGAGCCGGCAGCGTCAGGCCGACCTCTTCGTCGAGTTCCCGAAACGCGGTCTGTACCGGATTTTCTCCCGGATCAATGCTGCCGCCGGGCAAGGCCCATTGGCCGGCATGATTTTTCAGTCCTCCCGCCCTCCTGGTGAGGATGAGCGCCGCACTGCTGTGCGGCACATCACCCAGACAATAGAGGCCGCCCTCCCCCCGGTAATCAACGATGGTCAGAGCCACGGCCGCCCGCCTGAAATTTTCCGGATTCAAGTTTGATTTTGTAAAGCCGGCAAGGTTGCCGGCAATGAGATTTCTACATTCGGTGTTGCAAAGAAAATTTTCCATAGGAGGCACGCGGGGCTAGATATATTTTCCGGTAACGGAAACGGTGGCAGTTGTCCTGCCATTTTCCGACCCATGAGTATAGCCGATGACATCAAAATCTCTGCCTATTTTTTCGACCAGTGCCTGGTAACCAGGGTATTTACCGCGCATGCAGGTGGACACATGAATGACCTGCACTCCGGCTTCTTTCATTGTGGTCAACTTATAGTCCAGGTCACCACCGCTATGAAAAAACCCAGTCAATTCGACATCCATGCCGCGATACCCGGCAAAGCTTTCCGTCCTGGCAAAAAAACTCCGCAGGCATCCCTGACCGGTACAGCGCAATGCGGTTTCTTCTCGCACCAAGATAGCGATTTTCAACATTTTTTTCTCCTGACGGATAAATATTTTCCACCAGCTGTTTCACGGTTTTGAACCAGGGAGTATACTGTAACATTGTCTTGCGAATGTGCAAGCCTTGCCGGCAACTCGCCTGCACCTTACTGATATTTTAGGTAATTTTTATCTTGTCAATATGGCAAAGTGTCCTACTGTTATTGCCATAACCTTCAAAAAAGGAAATCTGCATGACTGACCAGCATTTTTATCTTGTCGAAAAACAACCACCGCTGGCCTGGGTGTTCTTGAATCGTCCGGAAAAGAAAAACGCCATGGGCCCGGCCGCGTGGACCGAGCCGATGCAGATCTTTTCCGAACTTGATCGTGACCCGGCGATAAGGGTGATCATTATCGCCGGTAAAGGCGCCTGCTTTTCGGCCGGCATCGATCTTGTGGAAATGGTACCGCAGCTGCCGGAGTTGCTGGACAAGAACCAGACCGGGGGCACCAAATGGAAATTCCTGCCGAAAATCAAACAGCTCCAGGACGGTATCTCGGCCATAGAGCGCTGCCGCAAGCCGGTTATCGCCGCCATCCACGGCCACTGCATCGGCGCGGGTCTGGACATGGTAACCGCCTGTGACATCCGCATCTGCTCGGAAGACGCGCTGTTTTCCGTAAAAGAAGCCGCCGTCGGTTTTGTCGCCGATGTTGGTGTTCTCCAGAGGCTGCCGCTTATCGTCGGCCAGGGTCACGCCCGGGAACTCGCCTATACGGCGAGAAACATCAGCGCAAGACGGGCCAAAGAGATTCAGCTGGTCAGTGATGTCTACAGTGACACGGCAACGTTGACGGTCAAGGCTGAAGAACTGGCCCGCGAAATAGCCGACAACTCCCCCCTGGCCGTGCAGGCATCAAAAGATGTCCTCAACTACTGTGTCGGCAAGTCCATTGACGACGGTTTGAAATACGTTGCTTCCCTGAGCGCAAACATCATTCCATCAAGCGATCTGCAGGAGGCGATGAACGCCTTCAGGGAAAAAAGAAAACCTCAATTTAGCGGAAACTGACAACATGGATACAGATTTACAGCTCTACCTGCAACCAACGTTTTTTCTCGATTTTGACCGGCAGGAAGTGGCCGACTTTGCCGCAGCTGTCTGCGCAGACCACACAACAGCCGCGGCAAAGGCAACCGCTCTCTATTATGCAGTGCGGGACCAGATCACCTATGACCCTTACAGTCTGCAGTATTCTCGCAGTGCCATGCGGGCAAGCTCGATCTTGCAGAAAAAATGCGGCTACTGTGTCTCAAAGGCAGTACTGCTTGCCGCGGTCGGACGTCAGCAGCAGATCCCCTGTCGTCTCGGTTTTGCCGATGTCACCAACCATCTGTGCACCGCCAGGCTGAGAGAAATGATGGGTACCGATCTGTTTATTTACCATGGCTATACCGAGATGTATCTGAACCATAAATGGGTCAAGGCCACGCCGGCCTTCAATCTGTCCCTCTGCACCCGGTTCAACGTACGACCGCTTGAGTTTGACGGCACAGAAGATTCCATCTTCCACGAGAGCAATACCCTTGGCCAAAAACATATGGAATACGTCAGAGATCATGGCCATTTTGCCGATCTGCCGTTTGAAAAAATCTTTGCCGCCTACGGCAAGGCGTACCCGAAATTTTTTCAACATTTCGGGGACAATACAACCCACGATTTCAGTGCGGAAGCGGCGGCTGAGAACTGACACGAATCTTGTCGAATCTTGTCGTACCTTGTGCTTTTCCCGAGCGTGATCGACACAAGGCGCGACAAGATGAATCGTTATTTTGCCATCGTAAAACCTTCGTACCGGGGGGTAGGAGGCCGTCGGAGATCAACCGATGCGTTTTTTACCCTCCCACTCCTTATCTCTTAATTTGAATTTTTGAATTTTACCGGTAGCGGTTTTGGGCAGCTCGCCGAACTCGATATATTTAGGGGCCTTGAAACGGGCCAGATGCTCCTTGGTATAAGCAATTATATCCTCTGCCGAGGTCGTTCTTCCGGCTTTGAGCACAACATAGGCCTTGGGAACCTCGCCCCATTTCTCGTCGGGGACCGGAATAACCGCCACCTCCTGGACATCGGGATGGCCGTAGATGACACTTTCCACTTCGACGGTGGAAATATTTTCTCCGCCGCTGATAATGATATCCTTTTTTCTGTCCATGATCTGCGCATAGCCGTCCGGGTGCATGACCGCGAGATCGCCACTATGGAACCAGCCACCTTCAAATGCCTCGGCGGTCGCCTCGGGATCCTTGTAGTAGCCGGTCATGACATTGTTGCCGCGCATGACAATTTCGCCGATTGTCTTGCCGTCACGGGGAACCGGCTTCATGGTGACCGGATCGACCACATCCATAAAATGGGTAAGAATGTACGGCACACCCTGGCGGGATTTGGCTACGGCCTTTTCGTCATCAGACATCGTTTCCCATGCCGGCTGCCAGGCGCAGACACTATGAGGACCATACACCTCGGTGAGACCATAGGTGTGGGTAATATCCGCCCCTATCGCTTCCATATTTCGGATTATAGCCGGTGCAGGCGGCGCTCCGGCAGTCATGATCTTCAATTTTCGCTTCATCTTCACTTGAGACGCCCCCGGCCAGGTGCTCATGGTAATGAGTATCGTCGGCGCCGCGCAAAGATGCGAGACATCTTCTCTTTCGATCAAACGGTATATGTCTTCAGCGACCACGGCACGTAGGCAGACATGGGTCGCGCCGGCCGCGGTAACTCCCCAGGTAAAGCACCAGCCGTTACAATGGAACATGGGCAATGTCCAGAGATAGACGGAAGATGCAGTTAAACCGGATTCCAGAACCTCGCCGATGGCGTTGAGATATGCGCCACGGTGGTGGTACATGACTCCTTTAGGACGCCCTGTCGTGCCGCTGGTATAATTGATGGCCAGCAACTGATCTTCGGAGTCGATATCTGCCGCAACCGGCTCGGGGGATCCGGTTGCCAGAAATGCCTCATACTCCATGCCTTCAAGAGACAGGGTGTCGCTGACATCACAGACCGTAACATAGGTGGTGACCTTGGGCAAATCTCTCGGCTGAACCAGATGGGCAAATTCACTGTCGGCAACAACCAGTTTGGCATCCGAGTGATCGATGATATAGGAAACCTCGCCAGGGGAGAGGCGAATGTTGACACTGACCAGCACCCCGCCAATAAGCGGCACGGCATAATGCGCTTCGAGCATGGCCGGAATGTTAGGACAGATAAACGCTACCTTGTCGTCCTTGCCGATACCTCTTTGCCGCAGTGCACTGGCCAGGCGATAAATCCTTTCGGAAAATTCTTTGTAGGTATAACGTTTATCGCCATGGACAACCGCAGTCTTATTCGGGTAGACGAGGACACTTCTGGTCAAAAATTCCACTGGAGTCAGGATACTTTTATTTACGCTTGGTGCTTGCATTATAATTTTCCTTTCAGGCAGATTGTCATGGGTAAGGTCGTTTCTTGAAACAGGACAGAAACTGGTGTATGGAATTCCTGGAAACCATTTTCAGCGTTGGTACGTTAATGAAGGTGCTGGTGGGGAAATGCGGAAAACACAATCCCCACCAGCACCTGACATCAATGACAGGTTAGTTATTTTTCATGAACATAAAACGGCCATTTATGAAAGAACCACTCGTTCCAGAGCAGGGGAATGATCCACCAGAAATTCCAGACCAGTGACTCACCGTGGGCAAACCGGTGTGAGAGCTCGGTCATATGATGATTACCCAGGGCCCAGTGGCCAAAATTACCGTAATAGAACACCCAGTAGCCCACGGCAGCAAACAGTACCACCCCGACAGTCCGCACAAAGAAGGCCGACCAGGCATCCTTGTCCAAGCCAAAAGCGATGTCATCAAAATAATGGTGCCAGATCAGGAACGGGGTCAAGAAAAACCCGGCAATTTCTGCTGAGTGAATCCAGAAAAATCGTTGAACTTCGGCCAGTCCCTTGGCTTCTTCCAAGAGTTTGAACGTTTCCGCCGGCACCCACATGGGGATAATGGTTTTACAGAAAAGAGCTAACAGATAAGCGAGGATAAATGAAAGAATGACGGAAACAATCCCTTTCCACGGTTGCGGAAGGGTAATGAGCGTCCAGGGCTTCATCCGCCACACGTTCGCCGTCATAAAGAGAATGACAATTGCCCATTCCCACCAGCCGAAAACCCAGTGTACATGCGAGGTTCCGCCAATACCGACCCACCAAGCCGGATTGAGAGCCGGTCCCTCCAGGACTGAACCAAAAAACGGCACGATGAGAACTGCATAACAAAATAATGTTAACAAAGAGCCCCAGCCGAACTCGGCAAAACCGGCTGCAGGTTGCGGAATATTACTCGGCTGTACAGGCCATTTACCGAAAAATATTGTTGAAACAGGATAGGTATAAAAGCCTATCAAGACAAAACCGACTACGGCAACCTGAGCCAACACCACCGGTTTACCGATGGCCTCAAGGCCATAATAGCTCATAAAATTGAACCCTATCCCCAGAACGCGGTAAAAAAGCACATCTATGACGAACCAGACGAGGATTAAGTTGACTATGGTCATTATGATTCCGCGTTTGGGCTGCTCAATATTCTGAAAAGGCCAGTCAGCAAGAAACATATGTTGCCATATACCTACCAGAATCATCACTGCAAGATACATGACGAAAGGATAGGGAAACCATTTGATTGGCCCTCGCGGATCACTGAAGATAAACCAGGTCACCAAGGCGATGGCCAAAAACACGCCAAACGAAATAATTCCCGTGAGAGGTTGACCCCATCTCGGTTTTAAAGCACCTGCTGACATACGCTCCTCCTTTTCTACTTCTTGGTTAGAACAACATATAAGTTCCGGAGAATCCGCCGGAAAGTACATCTTCCGATCGACCATCCAGACTGCCGACTCCTCAATTTTATTATTCAACCAACGGTGCATGACTGACCACTCTGTGGTTTTTTCGATTACCTCAATCCCGTGCCGATATTTACCACGGCTCGAAAACCGACCAAGCGCTCAATCGCATGATCGATCTTTATTTAATACAAGCAGTTTGTCAATATTTTTTCTTCTTTTCTTCAATGCTTCTGAACTATTTCTTTTCTTGAAAGTTGCTAATAATTATCATGAAGTCTCGAATGAGATACATGCGCTAAAATGACTCTTTTCAGGAGCCTGTCGGAGTAAAGCAAGCAAAGGCGGGAACGACCCGAAAAGGGATCGGCAAAAGAAGCAGATGTCATGAGCAGAACCTCACGTCGCACGAGGTGGGCAATTTTGCCTGCCTGGCCAGACGACATTGAGCCGTGCCCACAACACCAGGATATCGAAACGTCAGGTAAATGCGACGTAACAGGTATCGTCAACTGACCAGCACTACCGTCCTGTCCTTACAGCGATGGACAAAATCACTGCTTACCGAACCAAGAATGATTTCGGCAATTTTCAATCTGTTCCGCCGGCCGACGTAGCACATTGTCGCGGCACAGGCCTGGGCATGTTTATGCAGCATCTCACCTGGTTTGCCGAAAAGAACCGTAGCAACAATTTTCGATTTTTCCACACCCTGCCGCAACAGAATATTCTCCGCCTCCAGCATGGCGTCGTAGCCGTTCTCGATCATCAGTTGACAATCCAGGCCATTTTTTTCATGTAAACAGGAGGGGTCCATGACGTTGACCAGCGAGACTTCTTCTATTACTTCAGTGTTCCTGGCCATGAGTACCCCAGCCTCTTCAACGGCACGCAGGCAGGTTGGGGATCCATCAATGCCGATCATGATTCGGGCGACAGGAGATACACCAGGAACAAAACCCTCTTCGCCGACTATATAGAAACCGGCGCGGATATAGCGGTTTATTACCCCGTTGAGAACGGTGCCGATGAAGACACCCTCTTCCTCACCCTTTCTCCGGCTCATAATCAATGTTGAATATCCTTCAGTCTCGCAGATGGTGCTGATTTTTTTCACCGAGTCACCATCTTCGACTCGGACGTTGGCCTTCAGGGCAACACCGCTTTTCTGCAGCAGCTGCTGAATTTCCAACAACAGAGGATCGACTGTCTCCTTATAGTGTTTGTCGCGCAGACGGCGCATGACATCTGACGAGAGCACATGACCGGCACGAAAGTCTATATTGTTGAGATGGGTACTCAGAAAAGATCCGCCGACAACGTGAAGCAGATCGACCTTTTCCAATTCACCGCCCATTGAACTGGATATCAGTTCCACAAGCGGCAGGAGGTTTTTCAAAACCGCAGAATCTTTTACCGGGAGAAGCAAACGGGTAAGAACCGGAATACTCTTGTCCATGGCAGATCTCCTTTAATGGCCAACACGAGTTAATAGGCGAGCAGCAGCCACACATTGGCGACACCAACGCTGAGCAGCATAAAGGGAAAGGCCGCCTTCATAAATTGAAAAAAGCGAACAGGATGACCGGCCGACTCGGCGATGCCCAGGGTAACCACATTGGCGCTGGCACCGATCATCGTCCCATTGCCACCGAAACAGGCACCAAATGCCAGGGCCCACCACAATACGCCGGATTCCGCCCCGGGAATAACCTGGGTCAGGTAGGCAACAATCGGCAACATGGTCGCGGTAAACGGAATATTATCGACAAAAGCACTCATGATTGCCGACACCCAGAGAATCAGGCAAATAGAGGTCACCAGATTGCCATGGGCCAGGTAGAGCACCCAGTCGGCGACGATATCGAGCAGTCCTGTCTCTTCAACCCCGCCGACGAGGATAAACAGAAACATGAAAAACAACAACGTCGTCCATTCGATGTCCTTTTCTATCAGTTCAAGCATATTGATTTTTTTCGTCAACAAACCGAAGGTGAACAGCAGCGAGGCGCCGAAAAGCGCCGCGATACTGACCTCCATATGCCAGATACCATGGGTGAGAAAGAGCGCGACAACAATAGCCATGACCACCATGCCTACCCCAAGGAGAGTGGCATCGGTGATTTTATATTCCGCACGCAACTCAACGATAAACTGCTGGATATCGTCCACCTTGGCTTTGTTGAATTCCTTGCCGAAAACATATTTGGAAAAGACAAACAGGAGCACCATGACTAGTGCACAGGTCGGGGCAAGATTCTGCACAAATTCGACAAATGTGAGGTTTGCGTAGGAACCAATCATGATATTGGGCGGATCACCGATAAGGGTCGCCGTACCGCCGATATTAGAGGCAAGAATCTCAGGAATAAGCAGGGCCAGCGGCGTAATGCCCAACGAGACAGCAATCTGGATGGTCACCGGGGTAAGCAAAAGCATGGTGGTGACATTATCGAGAAATGCCGAGGCAAAAGCGGTAAAAGCCATGAGGATGACGGCCAGTAGAAAGATGTTGCCGCGGGCAAGCTGATAGCACTTATAGGCGCACCATTGAAAAATCCCGGTATGTTTAAGAATACCGACGATGATCATCATACCCATCAACAAAAAAATGACATTCATATCCATGGCTTTTATGGCACTTTCATAGGAAAGGATATGGTATTCCGGATTCAGCGTCCCAAAGGTATACGAAATAACCAGCATGGTTGATGCGCCGAGCATGGCCGCCATGGTGCGATGCAGCAACTCAAAAGAGATGAGAATATAGGCCAGAACAAAGACGATCGCGGCAATCCAGAAGGCAGGCCCGGTGGTACGCTGCATCTGAATTTCTGCCAGGCCGATGAAATTTTCGCCATCCTTGGTGAGTTCATGACCGTTTATTTGATAACTGTTCTTTATAAAACTCGGCTTGTAAGCGGTTATCTCCAGTGTACTGTCTTCGGTCACGAGGCCGGCCGGCAACCAAAACCGGACCTGATAACTCCCGTCGCTTCCGGTCGTGAGGGAATCGTCCGACTGACCGTTATCATAGGCACGAGATACTTTCAATGGAGTTCCGTCCAGCAATACCTGAATCTGTGCGGCCTCAACGCCACTGCTATGCGAATTAACCACCTTGCCAAACAGATCCAACTGGACCTGTCTCACCGGATCAATTTGTTGTTCCGCAGCGACACTCTGCGAACTGAGCAAAGAAAAAAGCATGACGAAAACAACCATGACAAAAACAACCAATACTCCCACCGAAACGCCAGGTGCAACACGCCGTCGTCGGCCTCCCATAATCTTGAAAACCATACCGCCTCCACGAACAAAAAAGTCTGCCCAACGCCCCGATAATCACTAACGGGACTCGCTGGTTCTTAAAGATGAACAAGAAATTTCTTTGCTAAATCGGCAATTTCATGCGCCTTGTCGTTGCCATTGACACATCGCCTGGCACCAATGAAATCGGTTTTCGTTTCATCGAGATAGTCGGTAATCCTGCGGCCGGTAAATGTTCCGGTTTTGAAGCCATGGACCAGGACAAATAAAGCCACATTCGGCCGCATGGCAATATCCGGTTCATTGACCAGATCAAGGGCAAGCATACTGGAATATTGCTCGTAGTTGTTCTTCCAGGTCAACTGCACATAGCCGCGACCATAGAAAGGGTAATACGAGAAATGATTCTTGCGCCAGTCCTCATCCAGCCAATAGGCTTCCCGTACAGGCTTGAAAGTCTGATTCGTTTCCCATTGCGTTGTCGCCAGGACATAGGCTATCTGGCTATTCAGCCCGATGCCCATTGCCCGGCACGCACACTTGATTGCCTCTATCGTCCCTTCTTTGCAGGAAAAATCATGATCTTTCCTTTCCACGACGCCATCAAGTTTTTCCTGCAGTGCCACGATGGATTGCTTGCCAATAAACGCAGAGTTGCCCGAGTAGACGTCAGTCTTGAACTCCGACCAGGCATTGCGTGTCTTCGGGCCGATTAAGCCATCTATTTCCCCCACCGGATAGCCAAGGAGGCTCAAGGCTCTCTGCATCTCTTTGAGTTGCTCTTTTGATAATTGCCAAATAGGTGTAGGTCCTGCAATGGACAGCAGTTCAGCCAGCTTCATGCGTTTCCCTCCTGTCAAAATTTTCCCGGTCGATTACACCCGGCGATACTTTTTATCAAAAACTGCATTCTCTGCACTGCACAATACAGCTCTTAACAGACCATCGTGTGACAGAAGTTGTATGACTTTTCTCTCCTGCAGACATCAGTAGCCTTCATCTCGTCAATGGTGAACGGTTGTGTCGGATTTTTTTCAATATCTGCGCCATGATCGTGTTCATGGACCTGGCATCACTGTCGAAACCTCCATGCGAAATGCTGGTGGTAATGCCTTTTTTGCTGTTCGAATAATGAATCGACAAGCCTGCATGTTTGGATAATTTTTTCGTAGAGCGCTGCATCACTAAAAGCGGCATGTCGGTGTTTCGTTCCAGAGCCCGAGACACCAGGTAAAGGAATGATTTACGATAGACAAGAGCAAAGGCATGACCACCTTCAATAGTATTCGAAGGGGTTATAATTGCCGGTTCATTGCTCTTTGCCGCCTTGGGGCTGAACCAGCCGGAGTGCACATCGGCTGAAACAAAGATAACGCCAACCTCATTGAGCGCTGTGTGATAGTCGTTGATTTCCGGCCGAAGACGATAACAGGCGCCAAGGGTGCAGTATCTGGCTGCCAGACCGAAACCGGTACAGGCGCCTTCCGTACCCTGGTTGAGAATATGCGTCCCGCCGCGGTTATCGATTTCCGGCTGCAGTTGAATGAGGGCCGGCTCGTACATCCCGTTGCGAATGTCAGGGGTATCTTTCCGGGCGTTGAGGATACGTTTTTCACCGACCACCTGTACACGTGGAAATGATTTTCCTGCCATACCCGCCTCCTTTTTTTGGTTATCCAACCAAAATATCAACAGTACGGGACATTGCTGCCATTTGCTATGCGGTCGTTTTAAAAACGTATATCAGAGAATATCAAAAGAGAATACCAAGAAAGACTTTTATTAACCATCAATAGAGTTTATTGTTACAACGAATTACAGAAAAATCAAGGAGATGTTCAGTAAATGCCCATCAGCACCAGAGCTGCTTTGTCATTGGCCTTTACCAGTGTACAATTTGACTCTACCAAGCAGCAAGCCACCGGCTGACAGCTTCACTCACCCCTCCCTTATCGTTTGACGCAACACTCTGAAAAAGTGTTTTTAAAGACGGCGGACCGTTGGCCACAATAAAGCTCTGTCCGGCCCAGTGGAGAAGGTCTTCGTCATTATAATCGTTGCCGACGGCGCCGACGGCGTTCTGCTGCAGACCGACGATGTCGGCCAGCCAGCTGACTGCCTGACTCTTGGAAACGGTTGGCGGGAAGATCTCGATCCACATTGATCGGCCGTCCAGCGGAGAAGTGGCCTTGATCACATTGCATTGTCTGCAGGCTTCAGCGATCTTCGCGGCGACCTCATGGCCGTTATTGCCGTTCAGGTCGTTATGGCCGGGGACGATACAGATGATTTCCGTGGCCTCGCCAAAAGTATCCAGGGCCTCAGGGGTTAAAATCGTGGCGAAATCATGGTAAATTTCCAGTCTCCGGTAAAAATCGGGATTATCGCTGCCATTGTGGCTATAGTGGAAATGGTGCGTGTCCGGTACCGGTCTGTGGATCATGAAATCGAGTCCGGCATTTTCCAGATAGGCCGCCGCACTCCGAACGTCGGCAGAACTGAGGGAAAATTTTTTCAGGAGTCGATTGCCGGGGTAGTCGAGTATTCCAGCTCCGGTGGAGAAAATGACGTAATCGACGGGGAACGACCGGTCGGGGTCCATGTAGCCGAGTTGTTCCATGAGAAGATTAAAGGAATGGTTCGATCTGCCCGTGGCCACGGCTACGAGAAAATCCATCTGCCGCAGGCGGAAAAGTGCATCCAGGTCACCCGGCGCAATCCGCTTCTCCGAAGTCAGCAGCGTCCCATCCAGATCGACGATAAACAACCCCTGGTACTTCCTTAGCTCATCCATTTCACTCAACTCGCTCAAATTTGCCCCTCTAAGATACCTGCCTGCTCTGGCAGTCGAACCGGCGGACTCTTCTTCTGTGTCTGCTCATGCAACAGGCCGGCCAGCCCACTGCAACGCTCAATTTTTCTCGACAGGGCCTGGGCAAAGACCTGTCGTCCGGCCACCAGCCTGACCATTTTTCTCGCCCGGGTGAAAGCGGTATAGAGCAGCTCCCGGCTGAGAATCCGGTTATCTTCTTCGGGCAGGACGACAACCACCTCGTCAAATTCCGAACCCTGACTTTTGTGGATGGTCATGGCAAAGACCGTCTCACAGCTCGGCAGACGATACGGTGAATAGCTGCGCAGGCCGCCATCCGACTGCTCGAACCAGACTCTGCTCGCGCCATCGGCAAGGTCCGGCAGACAGATGCCGATATCGCCGTTAAAAAGGTCCAGACTATACTCATTTCTGGTGATGAGCACCGGTCTTCCGGGATACCAGCTGTCCGGCCGGCAATCGAATCCCCGCCGGGCAAGAAACGTTTCGACCCCGCGGTTAATCCCGGCAACGCCTCGATGACCGTAATGGATGGCGCAGAGCACCTGAAAACGGTTAAATGTAGCGAAGATCTCCCTGACATCGGTCTGTGGATAGCGATACACTGCCGCCATGTACCCGGCGTATTGGAGGCCGATAGAATCAAGCAGTTCTGTCTGCAAAACCGTCACGTTCGGCACCTTCGCATCAGCCAGGCAGGTCCAGGCTCCGTCACTGTCACCAGCGTTGACTCTTTCCGCCAGAAACTTGATATTTTCATCAAAGCGATAGGTTTTTTTCAGTTCAATGGTGTTATCCGGCAGGCTCTGGATAAAATCGCCGAGCACCGCACCCGATTCCACCGAGGTGAGCTGGTCCTTGTCACCAAGCAGCAGCAGCCTGGCACCAGGTTTGAGGGCATCGACCAGTTTGCTCATCATGGCCAGATCGACCATCGAGGCCTCATCGACGACCACGACATCCCAGCCCATCGGCTGTTGGCGGTTATGGCGAAACTGCGGGCAATGGCGGATGAAGCCCAGCAGTCGATGCAGGGTCGTTGCCTTAGTGGGGATGGCCGCTTTCACTTGCTCCGGAAGCGGCAGCCGGTCAAGGCTGCCGCCAATGGATTGACTGAGCCGCATGGCCGCCTTGCCGGTGGGTGCTGCCAGCGCGACGTCGAGTTTATGGTCCGTCGCCATAAGCAGCAGGGCGAGAATGTTTACCACCGTCGTTGTTTTTCCGGTCCCGGGCCCGCCGCAGATGATCGTCAAGCCTTTTTGCAGGGCAATTTTTGCCGCCTCTTTCTGCCGGTTCCGTCCAGGGGATCCCGGTTCATCATCATCGAACAAGGTAGCCAGCAGCTTTTCGTACCCTTTTCCCGAAAAAGTCACCGTCGCTATTATACGGATCTGTTCAGCCAGCCGGGTTTCGTAATGGAAATATCGGTGCAGATACAGCTTGTCATTATGCAGGACAAGCGGCGTCTGCTTGCCGTCCGAGACCAGATGGAGGGTTTGCAGGAAACATGCCTCTGTCTCCGATACCGTAAGACAACTATGGCCGGCCTCATGGGCGGCGGTCAGTTTTCTCACCAGTTGCCGGAATCTTTCTTTATCGACACCGGACAGGCTGGACCGTTCGGCCAGGAACCTTGAAAAATACCTGTCTAGAAGGGGCGCGCCCTGCTCAGTCATTATCACCTCCGCCCAGAGCCAGGTCCAGCTGCACCACTTTATCGTATGCAGGCAAGGCGGCATAGACGCCGCTGCCGGCAATCCTAGGGTCCATGCCGCGCACAAAGAGATAGCGCACGCCGCCGAAATGGTGCGCATAGTTATAACCAGGCACGCAGTTGTGCAGATGACGATGCAGCACCAGCGTGTAAATCCAGTACTGCAGCCCATAATTGTGCGCCTGCATGGCCGCCACCAGCTTGTCCGGCGCATAGTCGCCCTGCAATTCGCCAAGAAAATTGGTTTTATAATCGAGAATATAATATTTCCCGTCGTAGGCACAGATAAGATCGACAAAACCGGTCAAATAGCCGCGCATCACCTTATGGCCAAGAGGCACAAAGGTCGGTTCCTCCGCCAAAAGGTCATTGATCCGGTCAGTTGCCAGGCGACTGAGATGAAAGTAAAAGGCCATTTCCTTGAGACACAGCGTATCGGCGAGCATGGCAAGAGTGTAACTTCCGGTCGTCAACGGGGTGGTCACCACCAGTTCGAGCATCTTCTTTATCTCCTCGGCAGCTGCCTGCACCCCATAACGCATGCACTTCTGGGTAATTAAACTGAGCAACCTCTCCTCATCCTCATGCCGGGCAATGGCGGTAAACGACAGGCTTTCAAGCAGATCATGGATAACATTGCCAAAGTGCGGCCCTGCCGGCAGGCCGGTCACGGGAATCATTGGCTGTCCATATTCTATGCCTGGTGCAGCGACCACCGCTGCGTGGGCATATTCACTGAGCGCAGCCATGGCCGAATAACTCGACATCTGCCAGTCGGTCAGGAGAGACCGACCGGACGCCTGGAGGGGATGCAACGCAGTTTCCTGCGAATTTTTCCGGAATGAGACAGCCGATTCTTCAGCGGAAACAAGCAGATATTGCACAGATTCTTCCTGGGCCAAACGATGAAATTTCTCCTGCTGCACCTGATAATCGACGCGGCCTTCGGCAAAGAGCAGATAGCCGAGGGCGGATTGCCAGGAATCGCCGACACTGCCGCCCGCCTTCACATCCGCCCAGCCGATGTAACAGCGGATTTGCGCCCGGGTCAGGGCGACATAGAGCAGCCGCAGATCCTCGGCCATCTCCTCCCGTGCCGCCTGCTCCCGGCGAGTGGGAAAGAGATCGGAACCGAGATCGATGAGCGCCTGATGCGCCTCGTCATGGCAACTGATCTGATATTTTTCTCCCTTGATACGGTTGCCGGCATACCAGAGGTAGGGGCAGAAAACCACCGGATATTCCAATCCCTTGGCGCTGTGCATGGTGACAATGCGCACCGCTTCCTCATCACTTTCCAAAAGCAGCTCGGCATTTTCCGCACTCTGGCTGCCCTGCATCATCTGGCGCAGCCACTGGAGGATCTGGCCCTTGCCAAGATTTTCTTCGTTCTCCTGTTTGCCAATCAGCTCGATCAGATGCAGGATATTGGCAATGGCCCGCTCGGCCAGCTGGCGGGTGGCTAAGGTGGGCAGGACCTCCTCGGTTACCAGCAGCCGCATCATCATGGGCAGCACCCCCTGCTCCTGCCAGCGCTGACTGTACTGCAGGAAACGATTGTGGTACCGGCTCAACTGTTCTTCATCCTGCCACAGCTCGTGGAGGCGGTTACCGGTGAAGCCAAACCAGGATATGGTCAACGCCGTTTTCAGATGTTCGGTCTCGCCCGGTGCGGCAATGGCCTGAAGCAGGAGAAAAAGCTCCCGACACTCGCGGGTCTGGTAGACGGATTGTCTGCTGCCCACCACCGCTGGAATTGCCGCCTCGGTCAGGGCCTGGCGATATTCCTCCGCCTGCCTGTTGCTGCGCACCAGGATGGCGATGTCCTGCGGCGCCAGCGGCCGCTGCTGAGGCAGCTGGCCGGTCGTCTGCAGCAGAGCCGGACTTGCCGGATCAAGAAGACGACCCAGCTCGGAGACGATAAATCGACGGAACTGCTCGGCCGCTTTGCCGGAGGTCCAGCGACCATTTTTATCTTCCGGCTCACTATCCAGGGTACAGTACACCATCCCGGCCAGTGACCGGCCGCCTTGTGTCAGGTCTATATCGCCAGCCTTTCTGGCTGCCAGTACCGGTCGATAATCCAGGGTGCTCTCATCAAAAAAGAAGGGCCTATTTCTCGAACAAAACAGCCGGTTCACCTCTTCGACGAGAAAAGGATGGGACCGATAATTTTTTTCCAGCGTCAGCAACCGGCCCGCCGATTTCCTGGCCAAAAAATAGGAGTGAATATCAGCGCCGCGAAATTTATAGATCGCCTGCTTTGGGTCACCGATCAGATAGAGGTAATGGTGGCCGCCGCCAAAGAGTGTCGAAAAGATATGCCACTGGCTGTTGTCGGTATCCTGAAACTCATCAATCAGGGCGACGCTGAACCGCTCGCCTAAAATCTGCCGCAGGCGATAACCAGATTCACCCGGCTCCCCCTTCAGGGCCGCGGACAAGCGCAGGATCAGATCATTAAAGCCCATAGTCCCCTGCTTGAGAAGACGACGACTCACTTCGCTGCATAATTCCTCGGCAAGCTTGACACGAAAGGCCAGGGTCAGGCTGGCAACCGCCTCGAGCAGCGCGTTAATTTCGCTGTCCGGCAGCGGCCAGTCGGTCAGAAAAGCAATTTTTTTCGCCTCGCCGCGGATCTTTGTTCCATGCAGTTGATCAACAAGCGACTGCCGCTGCAGCAGACAGATATTGTCTGGAACAGACAGACTTTTCCCGCTGAAAAATTCGCCCAGAGCGCCAAACCAGGCTTCGAAATCAGCACTGAACGGTTTTTTAAAGTAGCCTCCGGACAGGCTGCCGGAAAAGCATTGGAACAGCTCGTCCCTGTTTTCGCGCCACCAGAGAGCCATTGTCGTCATTGCGGTTTGCAGTTCGACCAGCACTGCGTCAATGGTGCCGACCCGCGGCTCAATGCGGCCCTCTCCGTTAAAGACGCGGGAGACACTGGCGAGCAGTTTATCTGGAGAAGAAAAACTGCCGGTAAGCAGCGCGCACGGCAGTGGCGCCAGCGGGTATATCCACGTACGCCAGAAGTCGTCAGCCACCTGACTGCGGATATGATTGATATCGGTGAGCAACTCAACGTCAAAGAGCTGCCCGCTCTCCAGAGCCTGTTCGACCAGCATGCGTTGACAGAAACCGTGGATGGTAAAGATAGAGGCCCGGTCGATATCATAGAGGGCCAGCTGCAGCAGGTTGACGGCGGCGTGATGATCCTTGATGGACTCGGCCCATTCAAGAAGCGTATGATCGATCTTTTTTCCGCTCATGCCCATTGTGCCGCTCAGCAGCTCTCTGGCCTCAACCAGTCTTGCCCGGATGCGGCTTTTCAGTTCCTCGGTGGCGGCCTTGGTAAAGGTAACGATGAGAATTTTTTCAATGGGCTGTCCGAGTTCGACCAGTGCCCGCAACACCAGCATGCCGATGGCATAGGTCTTGCCCGTTCCAGCGCTTGCTTCAACGAGATTGACGCCTTTTTGCAGTGCAAGTCGGGCGGCATCAAATATTTCATAATTGCTATGCATCATCGGCCGCACCCCATATCGGACACATTATTTCCTGGCAGAGCCGCTCAAATTCAACAATGAGTTGTGCATCCTCCCAGCTGCCGCCAAGCAGCAGTTCCCATTCAGGTTCATAGCCTTTGTCCAGACGGCTACGCAGCTCCTGTAAAGCTTTCTCGAGCGGCGGGGTTCGCGCTCGATCGTTGGCCGCTTGCCGGGCATAGACCATAGCAGGTTCGACAAAAAATAGTGATGGAGCGCGGCAGCCGGTGTCAACATGAGCAAGCAGCATCGCAAGGTCCGGTCCCTCGGCGGCACCGTTGAAAACGACTAGACCATCGACGGCGACAATCCGGGTTTGCGCGGATGGCGTAAAAGAGCTGAGTACCAGATGGTGTATCCAGCCAGCCAGAAGATCCCGCCCCCGCAGCCTGCCGAAACGAAGCAGCATTGCCCCGTTTTCGTAGAGGTTGGCGAGCGTGCCAAAGAGACGATAGTTGCCTGCGTTGAGGTCAAACGGCATATCGACACACCTTTCGCCCATCTGCTGCTCGTTTACCCGATCAATAAAGCTGGCCACATCGCTTTGTTTTTCGGCAAAGGCCAGCTGCCCTGCGGTGCCGAGCGGCCAAAGGCCAGCGGTCTGCATTTTTTTGAGCAGATCGGTTGTTTTTCCGGACAGCACAGAACGAACCATTTCCTCTTCGACATAATATTTACCGAGACCGGATACGGCAAATATCTCCCGATCTTCCGGCAGCTCTTCCCCACTGTCGAGGCGGATACCCAGACAATCGCTGATAAAATATTTCTGGGGGTTGACATAAAAGCGCAGCAGGTCGGCAAAAGCTATTGTATCTCTTTTTTCGGCCAGCTGTCCCTGCCACCAGGGAACAGCCGGACGCGGGCCCTGCTGCAGAATTTTCGCGGTCATGCAGGCATGGTCATTATAGCTGAACAATTTTGCCTCGCTCTCATTTCGGTAATATTTTCTGCTGAAAGGATGGAGAGGATGACGGACGACAAGGTCGTGCACGCCATACCCGTTGTCGAGCACTTCGAGAAATTCCGTCACGACAACCGAAGGTGGAATCACTTCATTGGTGCGAATCGACTGGCCGATATAGCTGAGATAGAGATGCGATCTTGCCGCCAGCACCGCTTCGAGAAACTGGTACCGATCATCACCCCGTGGCGAACGATCGCCTGGCCGAAAATCCGTGGCCATCAGATCAAAGGTATCGTGGCTATCGTTTTTTGGAAAGACGCCGTCACAGAGGCCTATCAGACAGACCACCTGGAAAGGTATCGACCGCATCGGCAGCATGGAGCAGAAGGTCAGCTGTCCACGCAGAAAGCCGGTGCTCGACCGGCGCTCTTTTGCCGATTGGGTAAACCATTCACGAATGACCGTATACTCAACCTCCGCTGTATGAAACGGGCTGCTTGACTCGCTCAACTCGGCGATGAGAGTACGCAGTTCCACCAGCTCCTGTTCATTTTCATCGCCGAAAAGCTGCTGCACGATTCCCTGCAGCAGCCTCGACCAATCGTCGAGCGGGCGATGCTGCAAAAAATCGTCATGCGCCCCGTCAACCAGCTCAATAAACCGGCACAGGCCTCCCAGGGCAAGCGCCCCTCGTCCTTCGATATCAGCAAAAGGCAGCACGCCATCGATATACTCATCGGCGTTGATAGCATAGCCCATAAGGAGTCGGTCAAGTCCGGCCCGCCAACTGCCCTCCTCAAAGCCGGCCAGACCGGCTTCGCTCCTTTGCCGACCGGACAGCCCCCAGCGGATTCCGGCCCGGGTAACCCATTGGTGCAGGCTGTCGAGATCGGACAGACAGAGCTCAAACTGCGGGAAGACAACCGGCTGGCGCAGCAGATCGAGCAGCTCACTCCAGCCGAACCTTCCACTGAAAAGATTGAGAAAATTGAGAAAGGCAGTGATTATCGCGTTACGGCTGCGGATACTGCGATCGGCGATGGAATGCTGTATATCATCAAAGACGGCTGGGATCAGCGGGGCATAGTCCTGGATATCCGGAGCCATGACGATGATGTCCCGCAACTCGAGCCGAGGGTTGCGGTGCAGCAAATGCAGCAGGTGATCCTTTAGAACGGTTACTTCTCGCAGTTTGGCGTGACAGGAAACCACCTGAATCGAGTCATCATCTGCCGCAGGTGCAGGCTGGGGTTGGTCCGGCAACCGCCCCTCGAGCAGATCCGCCTGGAGGCGCTGCAGCAGTGTCCCGGCGGCAGCGTCTTGGCCGTCAAGGGGATCATCGTAACTGGCAAACTCCAAGGCAAAACCGGGACCCTCAAGCATCATATTCTGCAGATCACGCCCCTGCCTGCCAAGAGAGGCCAGCAGGGGATGGTGCTCCTCTACCCCAAGTTCTGTGCGGTCAACCACTTCTTGCCCCACTCGTTTATACTGCATTCTCTTACTCTGCACATTGCCCCAGTAGCTGCGGCACGGGGAAAGGAGAAAGAGATGGACATCCATGTGGTCGGACAAGCTATTGAGGTAACTTAAAAAAATCGGCGGCATGGTATGCAGGCCGAGAACGGAAATGCGCTTTGGTAATCGTTCGGCCAGGTTGTTTTCACTCTTCAGCCGCTCAATCACCTGACGAAAAAGCATGCCGCGATGCACCTCACCACCCGGCTGAACCAGCAGTCTGCGCCACAGCTCCATCTGCCAGCGTTCCGCCGGGTGGCGGGTCGCGAGGAGGCCACTCTCCCATTTTGCCAGCATATCCGGACGCATGATCTGATACTGGTCAAAGATATTGGCCAGGCGACGAGCGAGTTGAAAGCGCTTCAGGGCAGAATTTTCTCCGGCGAGATAGCCGGTCAGCGGCTGGTACACCTCCCCGGCAAGATCACGGAGCAGGCCATCGAGCCGCCAGGTAAGAATCTGCCGCTGAAAACCGTCCGGGGAAATGCCCATCCCCAGTTTCTCGGCGACACATCCGAGGAAATCGAGGGGCAGGTAAAACTTGAAATTACAGAAGCTGCGAAATGCATCAGCCAGGCTTTGCCCGATCATCCGCTCCATGCCCTGACTCTGGATGAGGAACAACTCCGCGGCAAAAAAATCCGCCTGCCGATCCGTCCGTATGACCTCGGCCAGGTGACGCAGCAGGTTTTCCGTACGATTCGAGACATGGAGATAGAACATAACCAACCAGGTGAAGTGTTTTACTCAGCCATCTTGAAATCTGACTTTTTACGAGTTTATCAAATATTCATGGGCCAAAAACCGGACCGCTGCGATTTTGGATCTTTTCTCCGGCTGTCGATTGTTCCATTTACCGGGTGACAGAGTGACTGCGTCCAGGTATTATTTGCTGCCGACGTCTACGCCGGCGTATTCATATATGCCGTAGACGAGTCCGGCCATGATACCGATTGCAAAAAACAGGCGCAAACGCCGGTCCCAGGGGAGTTTTTCACCGTCGGCCATATACTGCAGGAGGGCGATTATAACATAGGTGACACCAGCGACATAAGGCGCGGTCTGGACGATCTGCCAGAAGGTCGCTTTCAGGGTTGCACTGCTATCTGTTCCCAGGCGCAGGTTAAACAGTACATAGACCGCAGCCGAAAGATACAACGAAACTTTTCCTTTAATACTTGCCATATGAACTCACTTAATGCTGTCTATTTTCCGGGAACGGATCTCTACTCGATACGCCAGTATCCGATATTTCTATTATTTCAAAAGATGCACCTCATCAGGCCGGTGGAAGATGATTCCGCCGGCTCGGGCGAGGAATCCTCCGATAGTTTCATTAAATCAGGATTCTGTCAAGTACATACTCCCTGTCCACTCGGCGAGAACCGGGATCGGTTTGTCCATCTGGTGGCAGATATCAGCAGGAGAAAAGATGATTACGCCGCCCAGTTGAGCTCTCTTATTCTCGCCGGCACATCCAGTCTATCCGCGCAGGATGACGATTCCGAACGAGCCATCAGGAGTTCTTTATTTAGCCCCGATGCCGAGAAGGTTAAAGTGATGCAGGAGGATAAAGACAGCAAACTCTGGCAGGCGCGACTGGTGCTGGCCATCGCCGAGATCCTCGACCGGGAAGAAGAAGAAATTGCCCGCAACCTGGCCATGCTCGAAGACGATCAGGCGGAACTTTTCAAGGAACTGCATGGCGACATTGACGAACTAGAAGAGAATCCCTTTGCCGAACTCAGCCGGCTCGAGAGCAATCTCGGCGCGGCCAATTCGGGCAATATGAAAAAAAGATGCAACGCCTGGAAGACCCTCTTTCTTGAAGGTAACATGGGGGAGTGCGAGATATTTCTTACCACCAGCCAGGATGCCGGGGATCTTCTCCTGGAATCATACGAAAAGAAAACAAACCAGCCCGCCCTGCTTGCGGCAACGCTTGCGCTTCCGGGTCTTATCGGCTGGAACAGCGCGGAGGCGTATCAATCAGTGCTCAAATTCCGTGACCAAAACAGTGAGCTGCTCTTACACATACATGCGTACCTTAACGATCTTATGCAACAAGATACCTGCACCCAACAGGATACAGCAAGCACTGCCTTTACGGCACTGGCCGAGCAATGGCATGGGCAACTCGAGACCATTTTTCCGACAGAACAGTTCGGCAGAATTCCGGTCAAATGTTATGTCTTCCCGGGGTTGTCCTGTGCCACGCTGATCGGCACAACGCGACCTGAAAACAGTGCAGCGAAAAACGGTCTGTTGATCGTGGTGGACTGATCGAGTCGACCGTTTTGCCGGCCCTGCGCCTGCTAACCTATCTGCAGCAGGTGTAGGGATTTATAGTCATCACCGGACAGGCAGCGGCACGCACGACCTTATCGGCCACGGAACCGAACATTATCTTCTCCAGACCTTTATACCCATGGGTGCCCATGACGATGAGATCGGCCTCGATCTCATTGGCATATTCAACAATTTTTTCGCCGACATCGCCCATGAAAACCTTGTAGTTCAGCTCCGTTACCCCGGCTTTTTCACAGAATTCAACCATCTCTTCGCGAAACGAGGCCATTTTCACCTCAGCGCTCTCGGCAAGTTCCCCTTCCAGCGTCGGCAGGGTCATCTGGGGCACAAAAAATCCGGAATAATCCTCAAAGTTCTGCACGATGAAGACAAGATACATCGATGCTGAAAATTTTCCGGCGAGGTAGCCGGCGGACTCAGCAATCAATTTTGAATTATCAGAGAAATCAACCGGAACGACAACTCTTTTAATTTCATTCATAAAGCTCATATATCCCCTCCCTGTCGAAATTAGAAAACGAAGTGTACCTCTTATATAATTGTCTCATAACCTCTTGAATGATGCAAGGTTTTCACGCCTCCCGGCACCTGTCCACAGCTCATATCACACTCTAGCCAACCGCGGTAAACAGAAAACAAGCCAGGGCTCTAAAAAGCGCTTTAAATCCTTGAACGACTGGTGTAGTTTACCGGTTTTTCTCCAGGGAGTTCTTATAATCCCTCAATGAACGGCTGCCTCCACTTCACTATGAAACTTAAATACAGACTCGAATATACTTTACTCAGAAGTACCATATTTTTCATCAATCTGTTGCCTGTTCCGGCCATTCTTTTTCTTTGCACCGCCATCGGCTACTTTACCTGGGTTGTTTTCCCTTTTCGTCTTAAGGTTGCCTACCACAACCTTTCAACGGTTTTTCCCGAGATGGATCATGCCGCGAAAATACGCCTGCTGCGGCGAGTCTACCTCCAGTTCACCAGGACATTCGGCCTGGTATTTATCCTCCATCGAAAAAGCTTCAAGACGTTGATCAAAAACGCCCGGATCTCCGGGCGAGACAAACTTGAACAGGCGCTCGGACAGGGAAAAGGGGTGATTCTTACGACAATCCATGCCAGCTGGTTTGAAGCATACTTTGCCTGGTTCAATATGTCCGGCCTGCCGACCAGTCTTATCTACAAGAAACAGAGTAATCCTCTCTCCGACCAGTTTTTCGTTCGTCAGCGCAGACACTACGGCACCAGCCTGCAGCAGTTGAGCAGTCGAGACGGCATGAAGGTTTACCAACAGGCTCTGACGGACAACAGAATACTTATCGTCAGTCTCGACCAGCGATATTCCGGCACCGGCATCAGTATCAATTTTTTCAACCAGCCGCTCTCCTGCGCCAAAGGCTCGGCAATACTGCATCTGCGTTCAGGGGCGCCGGTTATGACCAGCGTCTATTATATGCGGGACGGAGAGTTACATATTGATTTCGACACAGTCGATCTCCCCAGCTATAGTGAAATAAACGACGACAACATTAAAGATATCTGCACACGGTGCATCCACCTCTATGAACCTTTCATCAGGCGATATCCGGAACAGTGGTTCAGCCTCTTTCATCGCCTCTGGAGTAAAAAGGGCTATTCCCCGGTAAAGCGATCCTTCCGGCAGATATTTTTTTAGTGACCGGCCAGGGAAGGTCTGCCCGACAAGCGGACACAGAACCGAGTCCCACTCTTTGCCGCGGAATTAAATAGTTCTTCAGTAATTGTCGACACTGGTGTAATACTAGGAACGTTTTGCCATAAACAACCAGATAACCTTCGGCAGTGAAGGCACTTACCCCGTTTGCCAGGGTCAGTTTCTCTCTGCCTTTTTCATTTCCACCGCCCATCATCCCCATGACCAACAAAGATATTTTCAAGCGATTATATGAAGTTATACATCCTTATCAGGTAAAACTCATCATTGCCATGCTGGCGATGATCTGTGTTTCAGCCGGAACCGGCGCGCAGACCTGGCTGGTGAAAGACGTTCTCGACAAAATATTTATTGAGAAGAACACGTTTTACCTGGAACTCCTGCCTCTGGTTCTGCTGCTTATTTTTTTCCTGAAAGGTGTCGTCTATTATATCTATTCCATTCTGCTGGAACAGGTGGGTCAGTCGGTTATCCGTGACTTTCGGCTGGATATCTTCAACCACATCCATAAACAGTCGCTCTCCTTTTTCAATAAGATGCCCACCGGCACGCTGATGTCCCGGGTAATTTCCGATGTAGCACTAATCCAGCAGGCGGTATCAAAGGCGCTTGTCGGAGCTGTCCGCGATTTTTTTCAGGTAGTCATTCTGCTCGGGGTTGTTTTTGTTATGAACTGGAGACTGGCCATGATCACCTTTATCGTCCTGCCGATCGCCGCCTATCCAATAGTCAAGTTTGGTCGCTTATTCAGAAAAATAAGCACGTCAACCCAGGAAGAGGTCGCCCACGTCTCCAACATCCTCCACGAAACAATCACCGGCAACCGCATCGTCAAGGCATTCACCAAAGAGGCCTACGAGGGCAAACGATTTCAGGGCCAGGTCACCCGCCTCTTTGTTTTAACCATGAAAGATGCCAAATACCGCTGCCTGCAGCATCCAATGATGGAATTTATCGGCGGCGGCGCCATCGCCTTGATTATCTGGTTCGGCGGCAAAGAGGTTATCGGCGGAGACATGACGCCGGGAACGTTTTTTGCCTTTCTGACAGCGCTTATTGCCGCCTACGAACCGGTTAAAAACGTGACAAAAATCAACTCGACAATCCAGCAGGGACTGGCCGCCGCGGCCCGTGTTTTTGCTATTCTTGACATTGAACCGGAAATCCGCGATAAAAAAGATGCCGTCACCCTGCCGCCCTTTTCCGACCGTATCGAATGTAAGAATATACGCTTTTGCTACAACGAAGAAGAACCTATTCTGTCAAATATAAATCTGATCGTGCCGGCCGGACAGGCCCTGGCCATTGTTGGCCCGAGCGGCGGCGGCAAGACGACACTGACCAACCTGATTCCCCGCTTTCTTGATCTGAAGGAAGGGAGCATTGTCATCGACGGAAGAGATATCAGAGACGTCACCGTAGCGTCACTGCGAAATCAGATTGCCATGGTGACCCAGCAGACCATCCTCTTCAACGATACCGTACGTAACAATATCGCCTACGGCGATCAAGAGGCACCGGAACAAAAGATCCTTGAGGCGGCAAAGGCGGCTCATGCCTATGACTTTATTACGGCACTGCCCAAAGGCTTTGACACCATGATCGGCGAAGGCGGGGCGCGTCTGTCCGGAGGACAGCGCCAGCGCATAGCCATAGCCAGGGCCATTCTGAAAAACGCCCCCATTTTGATACTCGATGAGGCAACCTCCGCCCTCGATACCGAGTCGGAGCGAGAAGTACAGAATGCTCTGGAAAATTTGATGAAAGACCGAACGACCCTGGTTATTGCCCATCGCCTGTCGACAATTAAAAATGCCGACAGAATCATCGTCATCAAGGACGGCGTTATCGTCGAACAGGGTACTCACGATTCACTCATTGCCCAGAAGGGTGAATATGAAATGCTGTATACGATGCAATATGCCTAGAGGCTCTTCGGCACCAATACAAAGTCGTCGTTGCCGTATTGTAAACTTACTTTGTTGTTTGTACACAAAGTGTAAACAATGATAAGAATGTTACAGCTTGACAATGGCTGGGCAGCCATCTGTTACACGCCATCCTCAGGCAACGGCAAAATCACCCGAACCTCCGTATAGCTGCCGGCAACGCTGCTCAGCTCCATCCATCCGCCATGTTCCTCAACAATTTTTGCTGACATGGCCAGACCCAAGCCGGTCCCATCGTTTTTGGTTGTAAAATATGGATCAAATACCCGGCCCAGGTTTTCCGGCAGGATTCCCACCCCGTTATCGCGGACTGTTATGAGAATTCTCCGTGCATCATGTTCCGTCGCCACGAGCAACTCGCCGCCATCCTCCATTGCCTGAATGGCATTCAGGAACAGGTTGAGAAACACCTGATTCATCTTATCTTTGTCAAGCATAACCTGGGGCAGATCATCGTCCATCTCCAGACGAAGAGCGATGCCGAAGGACTCTGCATCGACCTGCACCAGCGAGACGGTCTTTTCGATGATTTCGGTAACGGAAGCCCTCTCCCGCTTCAGTTGCGCCGGCTTGGCATAATCAAGCAATTCTCCGATGCTGCGGTTGAGCCGTTCGACCTCCTTGACCAGAATATCAGCGGTCTCCGCCTCCTTGCTGGTATGCGAGAAATTTGACTTCAATACTACCGCAAGCCCTTTAATAGAACTCAAAGGATTGCGCAGTTCGTGGGCGACCCCCGCGGCCATTTTCCCAAGAGCCGCCAGCCGTTCGCTGCGCCGCAGTTCTTTTTCAAGCCGCTTCACCGTTGTCAGGTCCCTGATAAGCAAAACCTCGCCGGCAAAACCGCCACTGTCGTCCAAGACTACCATGGAGGCAAGCTGCAAGGTCTGGTCTTTTTCTGGCAGACGAGTCAGATGGATCTCAGTCTGACGCACGATGGGGCCGCCCATTTCCTTGCCGGAAAACATCTGTGCCAGTTTTGCCGGCAGACAAAGCTGCGGTCTGCCGCCGATGACCTTGTCCGTAGCAGAGCCAATGAGCTCCTTTGCCGAATCATTATAGACCTGGATGACATCACTGCTATCCGTGGCAATCAAGCCAATCGGCAGAGACGAAACGAGCATATCGGTAAAGGCCGTCATTTTACCGAGACGCCGCTGGGAACCTTTTAATCCTTTCAAGGTTGCAAACGAGAGCGTTCCACCTAAGCCGACAAGAAAAATAACGACAAGCAATATGATAATCTGCAGCAACTGACGATTCAGCGGCGAATTGAACTGTTCAAAATCCAGCTGGACGATATATATGGGTCGCGTTTCAAGCAGTCGTTCCATCTCCTGCTGTACCAGACCAAATTGAGGGTGCTGGCTCAACCCGCGCATCATCATCTGGCCTCTACGGGGAGACCCATCGGGAGGACCATGCAGCGCATCTCGCATGGTTGGCGGCATATACCAGGCGGCTATCTGGAACTTTTTCTTGTCTTTGTCTGCATCTTTGATTATACGTGTTACAAATCGACCGGCATTATCGGCACGCAGAACACCGGCAAAAGCCAGGCTGTCGGCATCAACGGTATTCTCCGGCAGATTTTTTCCAGCTCCCGACAAGACGGTACCCGCAGCATCGATGAGCACAACAAATTCCACCCCGGGCTGCTCAACCGCCTGCTCCATTGCCGCCTGCATATGATCTTGCCAATGGTCCCATTGTCGAGAGGTACGCAGGTTGTCACGGATCGATTCCCGCACGGAACTGTTGATAAACCGCATGAGGGTCAGCCCTTTTTGGGCAATCGCCTCAACGATCAACTCTTTTTCCCGCTGGTAGTTGCTCACGGCAAAGATGGTCAGAAGAATCAGCAATAAGGTGCAGGCGATTGCCAGAAGCCAGGGTGAAAAATTAAACAGCAGATTGCCTTTGCTTTCAGCTTTTTGCCGTATCGTCATGATTGGTTATTTTTTCCAGAATTACCTTGGAGATCATATAGGTGGAGACGATGCCTTCATCGCCCATCGGCCCGGAGGCCAAAGTTTCGCCGGAGACCATCGGGTTGTCTGATGCATAATAGGCATATCTGGTCTTCATATCGGCAGGAATATGTCGCTGTATTATCGCCCCGCTTATCGCTCGCTGATAATGTCCCCCTTCCATTTCCAGTCCGACGGCCTGCCAGTTTGACGTATAAAAACGTTCCAAAACATCGCGATTTTGCAGCGAGGTGCCGAGCACCGTCACCATCGGACCGGTATGAACATCGACGGAGCCATCAAAATCGGCGGCGGTGAGATCGTTTTGCACGATATAATTGTCGGCAGTCCCTTCCATAACATACGCCGAAGCAAGCATAATATCGCCCTTTTTGCCAGGCAGAACCCCGGCCTTGCCCATTATCGAAATCGATTTGACGTTCAACGAAATCTCCTCCCCGTTAAAACGAAAGGGATTGAGTATTTCATCCATAATATCAAAAGCCTGAGTCCCGAAAGCATAATCGATAACGAGAAGAACCGGCTCCGTCTCCTTGATGAAATCAAAATTGATTTTCAGCGATGGGTGGAGATGTCTCTCGTCGAGGAGGGAAAGATCAATAATATTCACATCCATATTTGAGCCTGATTCGTCCTGCTGATAGACAAAGCCTCGCTCCTCGGTGAATGTATGGAGAGAAATTTCTTTATCCCGAACGGCTCTGACCATGTCATATATATTATCAGGGACACGCACTCCTGCGTCCGCCAGAACTTTCGGTCCAAAAAGCAAATTCCGCATCGAATGCATGTTGGCACTGATCACATGAACCGGCCGACCCTGATAGTGCAACCGTCCT
This sequence comes from Desulfocastanea catecholica, assembly GCF_054657295.1. Lineage (NCBI taxonomy): Bacteria > Pseudomonadati > Thermodesulfobacteriota > Desulfobulbia > Desulfobulbales > Desulfobulbaceae > Desulfocastanea > Desulfocastanea catecholica. The sequence continues at coordinate 72,337 of NZ_BAAHYZ010000012.1, read as the reverse complement.
ATTGATTCTTTCAATTTTTCGGCCCAGAGGGTTGCATACTTCTGGTGATCGATCATTTCATGTAAAGATGGCGTGAAATAGACGGTCAGTTCATTATTAACAACGGTCCGTTCATCCATGACTCTTTTGCCGATACCATATATTATGTTAAAAAGACCGTTGTTGGTGTTGTGTTCTATCCTGTTTTTTTCTAGATAATCGTATGTTTCCCGCGTCTCCTTGTAGGTTCGTCCCAAAACAATCGACAGGTTCCAGATAGCCTGCTCCAGCTCCTCGTTGTTCAGGATCTTTTCCTTTGCAACAATTCGCTCAAGCTCCAGCCATTCCGAGCTCACTTCGTCGACTCTCATTCTCGCCTGCCGATAGATCTTTTGCGCCTCAATATTCAGAAAGGTTATATGCGTCAGGATGTCATAGATTTCACTCTTTCCCGTGGTAATAACAAAACAGACTTCATTTTTTGAAACGGCGTAGGAGACTCTGCGCCTTTTGAGCGGAACAATTTTCGTAAAGGAGGTTTCCTTAAAATCTTCCTGGGCAGTGAGAATGATTCTGCTGCAATTCTCAATACCTCGAGGCATTCTGTCGATGACATATTCCAGTCCTTTCAGCTCGACAATTCTCGCATCGGTCATCGAACCATAGATTTCCGGGCTGAGCTGCTTCAAAGCTTCGGTCAATTTTTCGCCAATCTTCCCGGAGGGCCGATACGATCCCTGGAGAGACAGCGAGTCAGCTAAAATTTTAAAGGTTCGTATGGCATGTCGCGCTTTCTGTGATTTGGACAATTCCTGCATCGCGTCTCCTTCTCATGTACACTACTGCAGTCGGTTTTCTTCTACTATGCGTTAACAAACCTCGTCAAGGCCGCGACGAGCTGTTCTCGTCCCTGGCCGGTTTTTGCCGAAAACAATATTCTCTCCTCGGCGCTAAAGGTGTGGCCGGCATCAAGAAGCCTGGCATTTTTTTCTCTGATGCTCCCGGAGACCTTATCTATTTTCGTATACACCGGCAGGCAGGGAATGGCATTCTGCTTCAGCCACTGAATCAATTGGGTGTCCTGGGTCTTCGGTTCATGGCGAATGTCCATGATGACGACTACACACTTGAGAGTTTCCCGCTTTTCCAGATAGGTCGATATCAAAGACTGCCAATTGTTCTGCATCACCTTGGGAACCTTGGCAAAGCCATAGCCGGGAAGGTCCACCAGAAAAAAATGATCGCCTACCCGGAAATAGTTCAGGCCTTGTGTTTTCCCGGGCCGGGCACTCACCTTGACCAGACTTTTTCGTCCGGTCAGTGTATTGATAAGACTCGATTTGCCGACATTGGATCGACCGGCAAAGGCTATTTCAGGCAACTCAAGCGGAGGAAGCTGTTTGAGACTATGCACGCTCAGGAGAAATTCTATTTTGGAAAAATCCATACTCTTCTCCTTGGAGGAAGATCACGAAATAATTTTATTCAGGGGATATTCAATAATGCCTTCCGCACCCATTTTCTTTAACTGGGGGATAAGATCCCTGACAATATCTTCGGAAACAACGGTCTCAACGGAATACCAGTCTTGATTATAGAGACTCGCCACCGTCGGGGCATTGAGGGACGGCAGAATGGCGACAATATCATCAAGTCTGGCACTGGCCACGTTCATTTTCAGCCCGACGATTCGATCGGCATTCAAAGCGCCCTGCAGCAGCAGGGCAATGTTTTCGATTTTTTCCCGTTTCCACGGATCATTCCAGGCCTCTTTATTGGCAATGAACTGGGTATTGGACTGCATCAATTCATGGATAATGCGCAGTCCGTGCGCCCGGATGGTGCTTTCCGTTTCAGTCACCTCGACGATGGCATCGGCGAGACCTGCGACCACCTTCGCCTCGGTTGCCCCCCACGAGAACTCTATTGCCACATGAATGTTCCTCTCTTCGAAAAAACGCCTGGTGACATTGACCAGCTCGGTGGAGATCTTTTTCCCTTCGAGATCCTCAATGGTTTTGATGGCAGAATCCCCGGCCACGGCGATAACCCACCTGGTCGGTCTCTTACTCACCTTGGAATAGACCAGATCGCAGACCAGCACGGTATCGGACATGTTTTCCATGGTCCAGTCCTTCCCGGTGATCCCTGCATCAAGCATCCCATCTTCCACGTAACGGGACATTTCCTGGGGCCGACAAATCGAGCAATCCAGCTCAGGATCATCGATTTTCGGAAAATAGTTCCTGGCGGCAGGCTTGATAAGCCAGCCGGCTTTTTCAAAAAGCTCAATCGTCGCATTTTCCAGACTGCCCTTCGGTAAACCCAATTTCAACTGCTCCATCGTCATATCTCCCGCAACTTCAAATCATTATTTTAAAACTCTAAGCCATCACTTTTTACCGTAGACTGCCGCCGGATCAAATACTTTTTCTCCCTGAACAACCAGGTCGTTGCCCTGCAGCCGGCGGAAAAAGCAGGACCGATGACCGGTATGACAGGCCGCACCGCCAAGCTGCTCAACCTGATAGATGACCGTATCGTCGTCACAATCAACCAGAATCGCCTGGATAATCTGCACATGTCCAGAGGTTTCACCTTTCAGCCACAGTTGATTTCTCGAGCGACTCCAGTAATGTGCCTTGCCGGTTTCCTGGGTTTTTTCCCATGCCTCTTTATTTATATAGGCGAGCATCAGTACTTCTTTTGTCTGATAATCCTGCACGATTGCCGGCAGAAGTCCATCGGTGGTTTTGGCGAAATTTAAGGATATCATGGAAATTAATAAATAATTATGGTGTAATTAATGGTTTTGTTCAGCTTCATTGCAAAGATTTTTTTCCCTCTTTTCCAGCCGCTTCGACACGCTTCCCACCTGACGGAAAAAATGAGCCGCAACAGCAGGCGAAAAGATGATTAAATTAGACAGCTCTTTCTGCTTTGTCAAGGTACAGTGACAGATTTCACAGTTTTTAAGCTATCCCCTTGCATAAAGTTGTTCATCTCCTATATTATGCCACTCAATTTTCTTACTCTTCAATTATGTTGTATTTTTTTAGTTTGTACAAAAACAAGGAGTTTGTTATGTCACACCCCACGCAGAAGGCCATGGTATCACTTGCACTCGTAGGAAAACTGGACAATGGCGAAATATTTTTCACTGTCGAAGAGCAGGATCCCCTTCGTACCCATATCGGCAACAACGATCTCCCGCCGACCGTCGAACAGACGCTGCTCCAGATGACGGTCGGGGAACGTCGTAAAATCCGCATTCCTCCGGAAGAAGGCTTTGGGCCTCGCCAGAAGGATCTTCTGCAGACCATCGATAGTCAAAAAATGGTCGATGCGCTGCAGCCGAAACCAGGCATGATTCTCGCCCTGAAAATCGACAAAGACGGTGTCGAGCAGAAGGTTCCGGCCACGGTTATTTCTGTTGAAGGTTCACAGATCACCGTTGATTATAACCATCCACTCGCCGGGCATCACCTGACCTACGAACTGACGCTCCTTGACATCCAGCAGGGCGCGGCATAAGCACCACCTGATCTTTTCCGCCCGCGGCAGGTAACTATCAACAAGACGGTTTAAAATCAGGCTTTGTCGAGCGCTTGTTTTCAAACCTTCTTGTTGGCCACCTGTAAGCCGCAAGGGAGACACTATCATTCCCTTTCATCGCGATTATCCGCATTTTTCTGCCCGTTGAAGCAACGGCGGAGCAACATCGATGCAGGCCTTGTCAACAAGGTTTTTTACGCAGCCCACTCCATAAAGGGCGACGGCGCTGGATTTATGGCTCTGACGACCATTGAGGATCTATCGCGTGCGGCAGAAACTGTTCTCGGGATGATTCGCAGCAAGAAGCTTCTTCCCACGCCGGAACCAATCAACGTTCTGCTGATTGCCGCGGATCAACTGCAGAGGTTGCTTGAAGATGTGCAAAACAGCAATGCGGTGGATATTTCATCACACCTCACCCCTTTGAACGCCATAGCGATTGCACATTTTCTCCGTCGACCGGTGAGAAGCAGTCGAAATCGAAAACAAAACCCGATGCAGTGCCAAGTGCTGCCGCAAAGGTAATCAGTGATGACGGTAAAGATCTGGATGGTGATGCACTTGCCGCCAGTGCCGTCATGATCTGGCCATGATGAGGGGGAAATAAGATGATTACCATCGCTCCCGCAGAGTTACCACTGATTTCCTGCTCTGCACGAAACGACCGGCTCAGTTACGGCGGTACTGCAAAGCCGATGCACCCTGTGCTCAGTTGCTATGCTTGCCTCGCTTCCATTTCCAGGGGGATACTGGTTGCGTCGCACTCCACAGCCCCCTGTTGTTCTCCCTTGCCGTATCTTCCAATTTTTGCCAGGATTGACAAATTTTCTTTCGACAATAACGCGGATACACCCAGGCAAGACCGGCCCCAACCAGTGCACTGTTCAATGTTTGATCGTCATAGCCGACAATCGCCACCAGTCTGCCGTAAGCATCATAGTACTGCGGCTGCACCAGAACTCTTTTGCCGACGACCTGCTTTCTTGCCATTGCCTTTGCTTGATGTGAAAATGGCTGATTATATTCAGGGCAATCGACGCCATACAGACGAACCTCGATGTTTTTTTTCCCGGAAGCAATAAGCAGGGAATCGCCATCGATAATTTTTGTTACCGAACCGAAAAAAGTCTCCGTCGCCTGGCCCCCTGCCTGTATCTGGATAATACTTGTCGAAAAAAGAAATACGAGACAGAGGAGGAGTTTTCCGATCATGAACGACAGCACCTGTTGAGGGAGAAATTGAATGGAGCCGGTAATGCATGTAAGATAGCCAATTCCGCAGCAAAGGAAAAGCAGTATTGATCTTTAGTCTCGTTTAGAGGAGTATGTGCGGCAACGAAGCAGATGAAATGTTTTTACACCGCCATCACTATTGTTTTTATATCTTTTGATGTGATATGCTGGTTCCAAGAGAGACGTCTTTCACAAGATGAGTCTCGAGCAAATGATATGCCGATATACCCCTGGTAAACGGGAATTAAACCAGGATCCCTTCTTAAAATGAAAGCATGTAACGAATACGTAAGGTTATGCCACCAAGAGAAATGAGCGTCAGCGAAGAAGAGACCAGATCTTTTCTGATTAATCTGCCTATTTTTTCAAGCTTCAATGTAGACGAGCTTTCGGTCTTCGCCAAACATATGAGCTTTATTCATTTGCAGCGTGGAGAATATCTTTTCATTGAAGGAGATCAGGGAACGTTTATGGGTTTTGTCGTAACCGGTATTCTGGAGGTGCAGAAAAAAGCCGAGACCGGCGAAAATATTACCCTGGCCCGGCTGACGAAAGGCAGTTCCATTGGTGAGATGGCAGTTATTGATAAGTCACCGAGATCAGCAACCGTCATAGCCAGACAGGCCACCACCATGGTAACACTTACCGACAAAGGGTTCGAGATCCTGGCTGAAAAATATCCGCCTCTGGGCATTAAGATGATTCAAAAAATTGCCCGCTTACTCAGCCTCAATATGAGAAGAACCTCCAGTAAACTTGCTGACTTGATGCAATCTTCTCTCTGAGAAGATCTCCGGGAACAAATCAATATAGACGCGTCTGCCTGAATAATTACATGGTATCTCCTTCAACAAAACATGTGCCGTTTCATGGCATGATCGGGGCCAGTCGGCCTATGCGACAGCTTTTTGACTTAATTACCCGGGTGGCCGAAGATGATATTTCCACCGTTCTCATCAGGGGGGAATCAGGAACCGGCAAAGAGATGGTTGCCAAAGCCATTCATACCGAGAGTAAAAGACGCGGCAAAAATTTTGTGCCGGTAAACTGTGCGGCGATACCCGATGACCTCCTTGAGAGCGAGCTCTTCGGCTACACGAAAGGCGCCTTTACCGGGGCAACAGCCAACAAACCCGGCAGAATCCAGTATGCCGACCAGGGGACACTCTTTCTCGATGAAATCGGCGACATGAAATCAGCCCTGCAGGCTAAACTGCTGCGGGTCATCCAGGAAAAGGAATTTGAGCCGGTCGGTGCTTTTCAAGCCGTTCCGGTCAATACACGTATTCTGGCGGCAACCCACTGCGACCTCGAGAAAATGGTCAGCGAAGGTCGGTTCAGGGAGGACCTCTACTATCGTCTCAGTGTCGTTCCTCTGCACATCCCTACCCTCAGAGAAAGACCTGAGGACATTCCTCTACTGATCGATGCTTTTTTTGAAAAATTCGCCGAAAACCGTGGCAGAGAACGGTTCACCTTTGCCCCCCGGGCGCTGGCGGCGATTCATCATTACCAATGGCGCGGCAATGTGCGGGAGTTGGAGAACCTCATGCAGCATATGACCATTCTCTACAGCGGTAGGCAGGTCGAGTTGAAAGATCTCCCGGAAAAGTTTCATAATGTCGTCATTCCGGAGATGGAGGACGTCACCCTGGAGAAGGGTGCCATGGAGCAAGCAGCAAGCCAGGCCAGGCAGCAGGCAGCTGTACAGCATGTTGCCTGGGAAAACGGCACGATAGATTTCAATGGGCTGATCAATGATTTTGAAACCCAGCTCATTGTCCAGGCCCTGAAATTCACCGATGGCAATAAGAAAGAGGCCGCTCGTTTATTAAATCTCAAGCGAACAACCCTGCTGGAGAAGATAAAGAAAAAAGATATCGTCGGCGACTGGGACAAATAGACGTCGGTAAAACAAACCTTTTTGGCCATCTGTCAGGCGGCAAGTTCAAGCAGATTGTTGTTCACATTTTCGGTAATATCCCCTTCCGAGGCAGGTGTCAGCAATATATCCCGGACACCGTACTTAACAGCTTTGATCACCTTCGTTCTCGTCCAGGCTGGTCCGGCGGCTATCAGCGGTACGGAACATGCCGAACTGACTTTTATGGCCACGCCAAACGCCTGCTCATTGACATCGTGCATCACCAGATAGATTGCTCTCAGGTTACCGGGAATGTAGTTGTGCAGATTGTCCTTAAAAGTGAGTGTCTTGACGAAATAGCCTGCATTGCCGAGAACCGCTGCGATCTTACCAACTTCTGGCTCATCGTCACCAACGACAAGAATATCTAATGATTCCAGATCGTTTCTTTCAATTTTCGGCGCAGATCGGCTGCCGGTCTTGTCTTGACCCGAGGCGGCCTGGCCGATAACGGCTGTTTCTTCTTTTTCGCCGACAGGAACATCGCCCCATCTCGCACCGCTGAACTGCAGCAGCGCAGCGGGGATAAGGAGGTTTACCTTACCAAGTGCGGCATCGCCAAGGGTCAGGTCCATCCGGCTCAGGTAATAGTCCTGGTCCGGCATCGGTTTATCGGCAGCAATGTCCACTTTCATCGGGGCGACCTGCTGCAGGTCGGTTTTTACAAAACGAGTACCTTTGGCGTACTGCGCTTCAAAAACCGCCGTATACACGCCGGCAATGATGTTGACGATTTCGCCGTAGGCATCCTGTGTGTCGGCACTGAACTCTTCCTCGGCAACTACCGATTCAAGTTCGTCGGCAGGAAGCATAATCAGTGCGCCGCCGATTCGAATGGCATCACGCAGACTAACCGACAAATAGCTTTTTCCTTCAAGCCCCCCCACCACATCCAGGTGGGCAATTATCTGTTTTTCGGACACCTCATCAAAAAAGAACTCTTCTTTACTGACAAGGATGTTTTCAAGATTGGTCAAGGTGACGTCGGTGCCAAGAAGAGCGCTTACCTCGTCGGCCATTTTGTCTTTGCCGGATGAGAGGATCTTGTCTACCCGTATCTTATGTTTGTTGATATCCGGTTGCGGCACCTTGGCCGAAGCATCCTTCCCAGGTCCGCCTGAAGCGGCGACTTCCAAGGCTTGATCTTTTTCGGGTGGGACCCGGTTCTGTGCAGTAGAGCCATTTGCGCCTGATCTGGCGGGTGTTTCCTCTTCGGTTTTTTCCAGCAGTGTCTCAAGGCGAAGCATCTCTGCTGGAAAAAGCATATGCATCTTGCCAAGCGGCTTTCCGGATACCGCCATGGCCATACTGCTGGTGTAATACTTTTTATCCGGGAGAGGCTCGTCGGAGGCAGTATCGACCTTGGCCGGAACCACTTCCCGTAACTCCTTGCGAATGAATCGCAGTTTCTGGTTATACTGTTCTTCAAAAACGGCGGTATACACCCCGGATATAATGTTGGCTATTTCTCCGTAGGCATCGCGGGCATCTTCACTGAAATCTTCTTCCTTGATGACATTTTCCAGTTCGGCTGGGGGAAGCATGATGAGTATGCCGCCAAGGTGGATGGCATCTTTCATACTGACTGCCAGATAACTTTTCCCCTGCACCTCGCCCGCCACTTCCAGATCGGCCAGTACCTGACGTCCGGAAGCATACTCGAGAAAAAATTCTTCCTTGCCAAGGAATTTGTTTTCCGGGACACTCAGGGTGATGTCTACGCCGAGGAGTGCGGATACCTCCGTTTCTACCTTCTTTTGACATTCAACGAGCAGGGTGTTGACTTTTTTCGTATGGTTCTCCCTATTAAACCTTGGCCCGATGGCTGCTGCCTGTGGTTCGACAGCTTGTCTCTCTACTGATTGAAGCTGATATTCCCCTGATTTTTTTGGAATATTTTCTTTGACGACCGCCTTGGGTTCGGCGAAGGCGGCATCTGGCTCGCCCGGTCTTTCCTGTTCCTGCAGACCGAAAATGTCGGCAGGCATGAGCATGACCATATCGCCCATCTGTCGTCCATCAAGAACCATGGAGGTCGTGACCTGGTAATATGTCTGGTTTTCTACCGGGCTGTCCCCGGCAATATCGACCGTCGACGGGAGGATGACCTCCTGTTCCTTACGGACAAAGCGGCAGGATTTTGCATACATCTCCTCAAAATCCTTGGTAAAGGAACCGGCAAAGATATTGGCTATCTCACCATACGAGTCTTCAATCTCCTCACTGTATTCCTCTCGGCCGATCACCTCTTCCAGTTCGCCGGCGGGCAACATGATAAGCGTACCGCCGAGACGAATAGCATCCTTGATGCCCAGCAGCAAACAGCCTTTTCCGGTTATTTCGCCGGTTATATCCATCAGGGCACAGATCTGTTTGCCCTGCCGACATTCAAAGGCAACCTGTTTGGTTACTACAGTATTGTGCCCACCAATCAGCGTGAAGTCAGTACCGAGGAGGGCGCCGACCTCGTCCTGTATTCTCGCCTCCACAGCCTCAATTATCTTGTCTATGCGTTTTTGCTGATTCATAAAAAAAAAGAGGGGTGAAAGATCATTGCCTACCTGCAATCAATGTTATTCAGTACTTCTTATCGGCTGCACAGCTCGAAAGATTTACGCAAAGAAGCGGTTTTTTTTAAGAGGTATCCGTTAACACCATACTGCAAGTGATCTCCATACATGCTGCATAGACCATTCCATAAAATGATTCTGATCATAGTATCAAGAAGTCATTGAAAAAAATTAAATAACTCATCGGAAAAGGAAGTCCCCCTGTGTTCCTTGCCAGCAGTTTTTTTCGTTTGTGATCGCCCATGTGTCATTATTTTGTCACTTCGCGACATTTCCCTTCAACACACTGCCACAGATTGGCGCCCGGCCAGAATAGCCGGAGAATTTTGACGAAAAAAAGATGCATGGAATATTTTTTGCAAAAAGTTTTGTTATGAAACGATTACTTGCATGCATACTCCTCTTTTTCACCGGTCTACCATGTGCAGCTGACGCGTCCGAGCTCATCAAGGTGTCAAGAAGAGACAGAAAGGATATCGTCCAGTTCTATTTCAGCTTTGATGTACCCCCCGAGTTCACCAGTATCAGGAGTGAGAGACGTATCGATCTCGAGTTTTTCAAAACCACCAGCGCACCTTCGGTGTCTCTGGGCAGCCCCGACAAGGACATTGTCAAAATATTGCCACGTCCAACCGAAGACAAATTTATTTTGTCCCTTTTCTTTCGTTATCGCCCGCAGGGCCATAAACTGACGCGAAGCAGCGACGGCAAAGTGGTCTTTGAGGTACTGCTTGGGAATGAATACAGTACTTCCTATCAAGACCTGGCCGATAGACTTAAAGGACTGACGGTTCTCGAAACAGCTCCGCTCGATGGTTTAAATCCTTACCTGCAATCGCCGTATGCCAAAGACTGGATATCGTTTTTTTCTCGATACGAATCACCGGTTACAATAGACATCCCCGTCAAATTCAGCTATCCGCCGTTTCCGCTTATCAGCTTGCTTCCTCCGGGAGGCGAGGCAAATCTTCAGTTCCTCACGGCTGAAATGGTTGATTTGGCCAGGCTGAACCTTTGGCATGATCTGGCCGGAAAATTACTGCGATCGATACAAAACAGTCAGGATGTCGAGGCAAAAAAACTCCTCGCTCTGACCTATGGCGAAGTATTAAGCAGAAACGGTAATTTTGCCGATGCATACAAACAACTCTCCCTATTGAAAGAACAATACAGCGACGAGCTCCTCGGTACCTACGCCAAATACCTGTTAATTCATCTAGGTTCTGCCCACCAAGACCCCTATTTAGCTGAAAGCAACTACAAGCTGCTGGAATCATCAATCAGCAACAGCCTCCCTCTGGCACCATACTTCCTCCTGTCCCAGATAGAGACAGCCCTGGCCACCGCCAATTATGCACGGCTCAACCATCTTTTACTCCGAGAGGATGTCGCATTCCCACAACAGGTTGCCGAAATAGTCCATATTCGGCAGGCGGATTACTGGTATGCCATTCACCAGCCGATTAAAGCCAAAGCAGCATATCAGCTCCAAGCGGGTTCCCAGGTACTGCAGACCATGCCCTATTCGCTCGCCGGTTCCTGTCATATGTATTACGACCTGCAGCAATTCGCCGAGGCCGCCACCTGCTACAACACCCTGTCGACGCTGGTCTCCGACGAGCCCCTGCTCGGTCTCATCGACTACAGAAAAATTATGTCGCAATTGAACACCGGTGAGCAGACCTCACTCATTGACGAGCTTTGCCGCATTGAAAAGAATTTTCCCGGCACGGAGGCAGGATATCGCGCGGCATTGAAGAAAAATGACCTGCTGTTTCTGCAGGACCCAACCTGGGGACTGGAGGCAATAGCACATTATGCCGCCATAGCGCAGAAGGCCGATTCCCGTCCCCTTCGAGAAGAAGCATTGTTCAAACAGGCCCTGGTGCATGCGCTTGTTGATGAAAAGCCCAAATCTGTTCAGCTGCTCCAGCAATATCTCCGAGAATTTCTGACTGGGGATGTCAGAATATCGGCACAGGCCCTCCTCATCGACCTGCTGCCGGGTGAAATAAAACGGCTGGTTGATACCCAGGAATATATACAGGCACTGGTTTTAGCCAAGCAAAACAAGAATTTTTTTCAGAATAAATGGATCGACAACACCTATCTGGTCGATATTGCCGAGGCCTATAATCGCATAGGCATTTATGATGAAGCGCAGAAGCTGTATCTCTATCTCATAGAAATAATGCCTGTCGACCAAAGAGAAGATCTTTTTTTACCTATGATTCGAGCAACCTTTGCCCACGGCAACTATTCTTTAGTCGACGATTACGCGGCCCAGTACACCTATACCTATCCGGATGGCCGGTACACCGACGAAGTGCTTTTCTTCCGCCTGCAGTCTTTAGTGGCTGATGAACGGCTGGGGGATGCGCTGCAACTTTTACCCGAGCCCCTTCCGGAAAACGTTGCCGTCTATGAACTGGCAACGGCCCTGTTTTTTAGGACGGATAACTACGAAAAATGCCTCGCTGTCGCAAAAAAACTCGCTGACATAAAAAATCCTCTCTCACAGAAAGAACAGTATATGCTGGCCGAAAGCCTCTGCCGGACAGGCTTATTTGCCGAGGCCGAACAGGCCTTTATGGCCATCAGCAAAGACAGTGACTTTTACCAGCAGAGCCTGTACCGGCTGGCAGAACTCGCCCGCCGGGAAAAAAACGAGAAAAAAGCGCTAAGTCTCTTTGAGAAACTTGTCGAAACAGAAGAAAACAGCCCGTGGAAACAATATGCGGAACGAGAATTGCAGTTCGTCAGGCAAGCGGCTCGTCTGTAAGGCAATTTTTTAATTTCAAATACATTTTCAGAGCACAACTACCAGGGAGGAACAATGGATCCATTACGACCTTTTGACAGCAACATGCAGCTTCTGAGCAAGGTATTGGATCTGCGGGCGGAAAAAGCCCAGGTGATTTCCTCGAACATTGCCAACGCCGAAACCCCCGGCTATTCGCCGTCGAGATTTACTTTTGAAGAAGATCTGGCCCATGCCATCGGCAGGAGCAACACTCTCTCGCTCGCAACCTCAAACGAGGGGCATATCTCGCTTGGCCCGGCCAACTTCAACTCGGTCAACGGCAAGATACGCACCGTAGAAGACCAGTCGGGCCTGGGCGACGGCAACGGGGTGAGTGTCGATCAGGAAATGCTCGCCCTGTCGGAAAATGAACTGCTCTATGAGACAACCGCCCAGCTCCTGAAAAAGAAGCTCACCCTGCTCAAACATGTCATCTCCGGTGGGCAATAATACCGGTACACGGCACTCATCCCTACGAGGAATTTTCATGGATATTTTAAACACCTTTCGCATCAGCGGCTCGGCACTGCAGGCACAGAGTATGCGGCTGAACACCATCAGCGCCAACCTGGCCAATGTCGAGACCACCTCGACACCCGAAGGCGGTCCCTACAAAAAAAAATCCGTCTATTTCCAGTCCGCTCCGCTCAGTTTCCAAGCGCAGCTGGAAGAAAACATGAAAAAAGGGGTGCAGGGGGTACAGGTGACGAAAATTACCGAGGACACCACCCCGCCAAGAAAAGTCTACAATCCATCACACCCTGACGCGAAGGAAGACGGTTATGTAGAAATGCCCAATATCAGCGTGCTCGAGGAAATGGTTGATATGATGTCCGCCACCAGGTCCTATCAGGCGAATGTGACGAGTATAAAAATGGCCAAAAGAATGGCGATGAAGGCCCTGGAAATCGGGAGATAACAGACAATGACCACGATAGACAGTCCAAACACTATTATCCTTATGCCTCCTCAGGCTGGACAGACCAGTGCAATCGGCAAAAGCGCGGCAGGTTTTGGCGACATGCTGACATCGATGATGGGCAAGGTGAACGAGGCACAGATTACCGGGGATGAGGCGGTGACAAAACTGCAGAGCGGTGAAGCGAGACACCTCCATGAGGTGATGATTGCCGTTGAGGAGGCAGATGTTTCTCTGCGCATGCTCGTGCAGATGCGTAACAAGGCACTGACGGCTTACGAAGAAATCATGCGCATGCAGATTTAACAGGGCTCTGCAGCAGAGAGCACTCTGCCGCTGTCAAAAAACAACATCGCCGGTTTATTGCGCAACGGCTGCTAAGAATTTTAAAAGGATCTGGTAAAAATGGATGTAGTGGAGAAGGGAGTAGCAACAACAAAACGATCGAATCCCCCTGAGGTTTTTCGACCAGAACGAAAAAATGTCATTACCCTCGTTCAGGAATGGCCACTGTCGAAAAAAATCGCCACGGTGGCTGTTCTTCTTGTCTCAGTTATCCTCTTTGCTTTTCTGATTATAGCGGCGCGAACCGCCGACCAGCAGCTTCTTTATGCCAATCTCCCGATGAGTGATGCCGCCTCGGTGACCGACTGGCTGAAAAGCCAGAAAATTGACTACACCCTGAAAAACGGCGGCAAAGACATCTGGGTTGCCGCCGACAAAATCTACCAGTCCCGTCTTGATCTGGCGGCCAATGGTCTGCCGACCGGTGGGGATGTCGGCTTTGAGGTCTTTGACAAACAGAGTTTCGCCTTGACCGACTATGTGCAGAAAGTAAATTACACCAGGGCCTTACAAGGGGAACTGGCGAGAACGATTACCTCGCTTTCCCCGGTGGAGTCGACCCGGGTGCATCTCGCCCTGCCGGAAAAACGGCTTTTCAAAAATCAACAAAAGGACGGCACCGCCTCGGTGATTGTTACCCTTGTCCCAGGCAAGGGACTTGATCAATCGCAGGTCCAGGGCATCATCCATCTGGTCGCCGGCTCCGTCACCGACCTCAGCCCTGACAACGTCAAGATAATTGATTCCAATGGTGTTGTTCTTGAGGCAGAGCAAAAATCTTCCAAAGACGATCTTCTTTCCGTCGACAGGCTGGCCTTCCAGCAGGAGGTTGAACACCGCATGGAAATGCGTGCGCAGGATCTGCTCGATAAAACCATGGGCAGAGATAATGCCATGGTCCGGGTTTCCGCCACCTTGGATTTTGCTCAAGTCGAAAAAACTGAAGAACTCTATGATTCGGAGGAGCCGGTTATCAGAAGTGAACAAATTAATGTCGAAAACAGCGGCACGGAAACAACCGGGGGTATCCCCGGGGTCGAATCGAACCTGCAGAAAAATCAATTGGACCAGAAGAGTGCCACCATACCAGCCAACAAAAACTCCCGCATAACCAATTACGAAATCAGCAAGACCATCAGCAAGATTGTCAATCCTATCGGCAGTATAACGGCTCTCTCAGTCTCCGTGCTTGTTGCCGACAAAATACAGCTTGATGCAGAGGGCAACCTCGTGTCGGCGACACCACGCACCCCCGAGGAATTGAAGTCCATTGAAAACATGGTCGCCTCGGCGATCGGTCTGGTGGCCGAACGGGGAGACGTTATCAACGTCCTGTCCATGCCCTTTGTTGATCCGAAACAAACGGCGGCTGCCGAAGAACCGGCCGCGGACAATCTTCTCTACCAGTATATGCCGCTGATAAAATACGGTCTGATCGGCCTGGGCCTCCTTTTTATCTACCTGCTCCTGCTCCGACCTCTTCTCAGAACGGTGAAAAGCGATGTACAGCAGCATAATAAAACGGTCAATCAACTTGAACAGGAACAACGCCGCTTGCTCGAAGCTGAACCGGTCGAGCCGCCGCTGCCGATCGATGAGACCATTACCGCCCTGCGCAGAGAGGTGCATCAAAATCAGGTCCCGACAGCCTTTATATTGAAAAACTGGATTCAGGAAGGTTGATAAGCAATGGGAATTGAAACACTTACCGGAATCAATAGAGTCGCTGTCTTGCTTATTTGCCTTGGCGAGGAGGCAACGGCGAGAATTTTTGAGGAACTGTCCGACGATGAAATACGTCAGGTAACCAGGGCCATGTCGACCATCGACCATATCCCCATCGACATTAAAGAGAAAGTTTTCTCAAGTTTTCGTGAATCCCAGAATCGATTTGCCGGCCTTTTTGTCAAAGGGAATGATTTTGCCCAAAAGGCGATCGCTGCCACCTCAGGCGACAAAAGGTCGAAATTTCTTATGGACCAATTCCTGTCCGGGACCGAGACAAAGTCGCTAGAAACGATCGCGTTAATGGCGCCGCAGATGGTCGCCGGTCTGCTGCAGCAGGAGCACCCCCAGACCATCGCCCTTATTCTGTCGACGCAGCACGTAGAACACGCTGCAGAAATTTTAACGCATTTACCGGAGGAAATCCGCGCCGATGTGACGTATCGTATTTCAAAGATAGAAAAGGTCTCTCCCGTCGTCCTGAGCAGAATCGAGGATGCACTGCATCTCGAGATAGGACTGGTCTCGGGTAAAGCGCACAAAAAGGTCGGCGGGGTTGATGCGGTCGTCGGTATCCTCAACCACATGAAAAACAATCTCGATGCGGATATTCTCGAAGAGATGGAACAGACGGACGCCGAGATGGCGGAAGAGATCCGCAAGAAAATGTTCACCTTCGAGAACCTTGTCGCCCTTGACGGCAGATCGCTGCAGATGATTCTGCGCGAAATCAACAACGACTCGTTGACCCTGGCGCTGAAGATCGCTTCCGAACAGATGCGAGAAAAAATATTTGCCAACATGTCCACCCGCGCGGCCGACATGATTCGTGATGATCTTGAGGCCATGGGCCCGGTTCGACTTTCCGAGGTGGAACTTATGCAGCAGTCGATCGTCAAGATCGCCATGAAACTCGAAGAAGAAGGCAAACTGGTGCTCGGTTCCGGAGGTGGAGATGAGCTTGTCTAAGTATTATGAAAATTCCACTTCTTTTCAACCTGAAGACCTGGTTAAACGCGAGGTGCAGACACCCTCCGGATGGCAGTCACAGCAGCTTCCAGTGGTTGCCGACAGCAAAGATCTCGCAGCACGGCATCCGCCGATAATACCACAAGTGATTCCGGCGGAGAGTACCGGCCCAGCAGATATTTCCAGCACACCGGCGCAGACGACAGTTCAGCAAGATAATCAACCGGAAGTCGCGCCCCAACTACCCCCGAGGCAGGAACTTGATGTAACCAACTACCTCGAACGCGCTGTGGCGGAGGAAAAAATCGACCAGGCATATCAAAGAGGCATCAAGGCTGAAAAGGACAAAATCGATCAGGACTTTCAGGCCGCGACAAGGGCTCTGCTCAGCACCTGTCAGCAGCTTGACACGATACGCGAGACGATTATCAGCAACAGCAGCGAAGAATTACAGCAATTTGCCCTGGCCATAGCCGAGAGAATTCTGCGTATTTCCGTTCGTGAGCAGGACAGCACGATCATCGCCACCATTGAAGAAGCATTACAACGGGCGGTAAAATCCGATGAATTCACCCTCTATATTCACCCGGATGATTACGCGACCGTTGCGGGAAACTCCACGGAAATCGTCGCCGGGCTGACCGGGCTCAGCAAAATTGTCATAAAAAAAGACAAGAGCGTCGAGCGCGGCGGGGCAAAGATTGAATCGGACAACTGCACCATTGATGCAACCATTGCCAGCCAGTTCGAGGTGATCAGGGAAGAGATAAAAAAGAACCTGTAAATTCTTCAATAGCCAGCTGGTTGTGTAAGAAAAGGGGCACCAGAGACTCCACTTAAACGGAATCATCACCGACCAATGTCATTTCATCATAGCCAGCTCAATAGCCTCAATGTCATTAAAGTATGGGGGAAAATCACCCGGATTGTCGGCCTGGTCATTGAAGGCTACTGTCCCCATGCCAGCATCGGTGCGCTCTGTGAGCTGACAACTGTCGCCGGGGATTTAAAAATTTATGCGGAAATTGTCGGTTTCCGAGATGGCAAGGCACTGCTCATGCCTCTGGGAGATTTGCGTGGCCTCGGACCGGGAAGTCTTATCAGGGTCATCCGCAACAGTGCAACCATAAAAGTCGGCAACAGTCTTCTCGGGCGGGTCATAGATGCCATGGAAGTTCCCCAGGACGGCCACCCCCGACCCTACCTCAGCGAGGAAAAGGATCTGTATTCCCTTCCCCCGGGTCCGATGGAACGGCAAAACATCACCGAGACCCTCGACCTTGGCATACGCGCCATCAACGGCCTTATAACCTGCGGTATGGGGCAGAGAATGGGCATTATGGCCGGCTCGGGTATCGGCAAAAGCGTTCTACTCGGCATGATGTCGAAATATGCCAAAGCCGATATTAATGTCATTGCCCTGATCGGCGAACGCGGCCGGGAAGTGCGGGAATTTATCGAACGCGATCTCGGCGTAGAGGGCCTTGCCAGATCGGTGATTGTGGTGGTCACCTCCGACCAGCCGCCGCTGCTGCGCATGCGCGGCGCTTTCGTGGCCACCGCCATTGCCGAATTTTTCTGCAATCAGGGAAAAAATGTCCTGTTCATGATGGACTCCGTCACCCGTTTTGCCATGGCCATGCGGGAAATCGGTCTGGCGATCGGGGAACCGCCGACAACCAAAGGATACACCCCTTCGGTTTTTGCCACGCTGCCGAAACTTCTCGAACGGGCCGGCAGATTTCAAGGCAAGGGATCGATAACCGGCTTGTATACGGTGCTCGTCGATGGTGACGATATGACCGAGCCGGTTGCCGATTCGGTCCGATCAATCCTTGACGGTCACATCGTTCTTTCCAGGGCAATGGCGGCAAGAAATCATTTTCCGGCCATAGATATCCTCAACTCGGCAAGCCGGGTGATGCGCGACGTTACCTTTCCCAGGCACCTGGAGCTGGCCGGTAAAGCTCGAGGGGTGCTCGCCAGTTACCGTGAGGCGGAAGATCTGATAAATATCGGCGCGTATGCAAAAGGTTCCAACCCGAAAATCGATTACGCTGTCAGCAAAATTGACGCACTCAACGATTTCCTGCGGCAAAATTACGATGAGACGACCACCTTAAAGGAATCTATTGAACGTCTGGGGACGGTGCTTGGCGATCGCCGGGATGAAGAACCCCTGAAAAAAAACCGCCGGCAGACCGACAGGCGTTAAGACGCCATGAATTTTCGTCCATTTTGATGCGTTAGCCCATCCAATGAAACCGTTTAGTTTACAAACAGTGCTTGATTATCGTAAACGTCTGGAAGACATTGCCCAGTATCGTCTTATGGAGGCAAAAACAATCCAGGAAACTATTCAGAAAAAATTAAATGAAGAGCTTCATGCCCTTGCCCTGTTCATCGACGAAATTGAGAAATTGCAGGCTGAAGGTATAGACATAACGGAATTGATGCGGTTCGAAGAAAGAATCACCGCCCGGAAAAGTAACATTCAGGCGATCAGGAGAAATCTCACGGAAAAATCCGCACTGGTAAAAAAAGAACAACAAAACCTTATCGACCGGAGCAGGGAAAGGCAGATAATGGACCAGCTGAAGGATACCCAGAACAAGGCCTGGAAAGTGTATCTCAATAAAAAGGAAGCGGCCATGCTCGACGAGATAGCCACCAGCCGGCATGAGCCGGATTCATTCTAATCACACCGCCATCATGATACCCTATCGCAAACATCTCCTGCTCTTTCTCTCTCTGGCGCTTCTGCCACAGACTCTTCCTGCTGCGGACACGGATCCTGCAAAAAAATACACTTCAGTGGAAGAAAGACGAATCGATGCGTCAATTTTCCAGGAACGTGAAAATATCAGAAAAGAGCGGGAAGAGCTCTCTCTGCGCAAAAAGGACCTAAAGACCCTTGAGGAGGGGGTCGATAAGAAACTCATCGAAATAGACGCAAAACTCGAAGAGCTCAGAAAATTGCAAGACAGGATTGCGGCCCTTCTCGCCGGGAAATCGGCAAAAGAAAAGAAAAAGCTGCAGGAACTGGCGAGTATTTACCAAAAAATGGCGCCGGAAAAAGCTGCCCTGGCCATAAGCGGCTTAGATCAGCAACTGGCGGCGGACCTGCTGGCCAACATGAAAGTGAAGGCCGCGGCGAAAGTTCTCGATCAGATATCTCAACAGAAAGCAACGGAACTCAGTACTACTTTTTCAACCCTGCAACTTGAGTGAAACATTATGCCACACATGGTCTCTATCCAGCCGGTCATTCCCCAGACCCCGCCTCCAGGCGCGCAGGGACCACAAGAGCAGAGTCAAAAAGAGCAAAGCCAGTTCTCACCCCATCTCGAAAACGCCATCTCAAGTAAAACATCACCGCAGCAAGGTGCCGACGACAGGCATCTTGAAAAAACGTCACGCTCAAACGACCTGAACGACTCGACAGATAAAAAGAGTCCATCCCAGGAAGCAACAGGTGCTGAAGCCATTGAGAAGGAAAAAAATCCTGCGGCCACCGGCCTTGCATATTTTCTGGAAGGAACCTCACGAACCATACCGGCAACATCCATTTTTTTTCATTCTCAACAGGTTGCATCTAGAGCAAGTCGGCTTCAGAATGCATCGGCGGTGATCGACCACAGAGCGGATAATTCCAGGACGCCGCCCGGCCTCGCGGCAATTCAGGCAGGACTGTCTTCAATGACTACGGAAGAATCAGAGGTTTTGAGTTTCATCAAACCAGGTGTGGCAAATAAACAAGATGCCCTCCTTAAACAGTTGCAGCAGATTATCGACAGCGCCAACGAAACCGGTTCAGTATCCCTAACTAAGGTAGCGGATATTTCCTCGCCCCATGGACTGAGAAACACCATCCATGGTTTGTCCACAGCGCTGTTTGTGGTTACTGCAGAACCAGTTACGGCAAGCCCGACCAGGGAGACCGATGACCTGACACTCAGTAGCTTACTCTTTGCCGACGGCATCGAGAAGACTGCCGGCAAACCGACGCAGAACTGGACGGGAACCAGGCATGATATGCAGCAGCACTATTTTAATGCCAGAAATACCGCGCAAAATCCTGCTGAAAACAAGCAAAGTTTCCAAGATAACCAGCAGGGGGAAGAATTCTCCCGGCACACGCTGAGTTCCAGCCCGCAAAGTGTCACTTTGGCGGCCACGGAGCCGGCAAACACCTTTTCTCAAGTTGCTGCAACAGTGCCGCCGGGGACTGCACCGCCTGCAAGCGAAGCGCCAAAACCGATACTCTTCCCTCCAGGGGCGATAGTTCATGAAGAAGAGGTTATCCGGCAGCTGAGTGAACGGTTTCAGATATCCAGCCGGCACATGGATTCGCGGATAAACATAAAACTCCATCCGGCGGAACTTGGCGAACTGAAAATCGATTTGACCGTTAAGGAAGGATGCATCCGAGCACATGTTGTCGCCCAGAGCCAACACACTCTGGAGATTTTGGAGAAAAATATTCAAAAATTAAAAACCATGCTCGAACAACAGGGTTTTTCCATCGAGCAGATATCGCTCGCGGCTGAGTCCGAATCGGTCGGTGACTTCGATCTTTTCGACCGGCAGCTTTTCGGCAAGAATGACTCCCCCCGAACAACCGCAAAAGGTCACCGAGAGGTCCAGGCCACTTTTCCATTAGAAGACCAAGAAATTGCTGCCACGGCGTCAAACACCGGGGTCAATGTAAAAATTTAGGAGTTCCAATGAGCAGTTATATCGAATCTATCAGCCAGGCTACCGCCGCCGCCACGGGAACGAGCACCGCAAAAAGTACCAAGGATGCGGTCATGGGGAAAGAGGATTTTTTAATGCTGCTTGTGGCCCAGCTGCAAAATCAGGATCCGCTCAGCCCTGACGACCCGACTGAATTTACCGGGCAGCTCGCTCAGTTCAGCTCTTTGGAACAGCTCTTCACCTTAAATGAGAGCATGGACAACCTTGCCGCATCGAATGCCAATTCCGACCTGTTTTCAACCCTGAACACCATCGGCAAGGAGGTCGCTTACTACGGCAGCAGTGTTACTTTTACCGGTGAGCCGGTGGAAATTGGCTACGAGCTGGATGGGCAGGCCTCGCAAGTTACTTTATCCTTGCAGCAGAACGGGGTAACCCTGGCAACATTGAAGGGAGAAGAACTTGGTGCCGGAAGTCATTATTTTACCTGGGATGGTCGGTTATCGGGCGACAAAAGGGCACCCCAGGGAGAGTATAAAATTATCATCGAAGCACAGGCCGCAGCCGGGGAGAGCGTCGGGGTCGCACCTCTCGTCAAATCAGAGGTGACCGGTGTTGATCTGCAGGGAGACTACGGCGGCATTCTTAAAACAAAAGCAGGTGAAATCGCCTTTCACTCTATCCTCGGTGTTTACGAACCCGGCAGCTCATCCGCAGGAGCAGCCGAGGAAGACGCACTGTAGACTACCAACGAAAAGACACATATCATGGTCGACGGCCTAACGGACAGTCAGCGCTGTTGAACAAAAAATCAAGATTTCACAAACAATTACACAAGTCGTGGTATTAAACGGACTTTGAGACAAAGGAGACAGAAATGGGTATTTCGAGTGCATTATACAGCGGAGTCAGCGGTCTGAACACCAACGGCCAGGCGATGACGGTTATTGGGAATAATCTTGCCAACACCAATACACTTGGTTTTAAAAGTTCCCGAACAATCTTTGCCGATCTCCTCTCCAGCTCGATAAATGGTTCGGGCGGTACATCTCAGGTTGGACGCGGTGTCGGCATGTCCAAAGTTGACCAGATTTTCAGCCAGGGCACCTTCGAAGCGACTGAGTCAAATCTCGATGTGGCCATTGAAGGCGACGGATTTTTTATCCTCAAGGAACCCGGCGATGCAACCGCCTATTACTCACGGGCAGGCTCTTTCCGGTTTGACCAGGACGGCTTTCTCATCAACCCGGAAGGTCTGCGCGTGCAAGGCCAGGAATTTGACGCAAATGGCGTATTGGCGGCAGGCGATGCGACGGATATTCGGGTGGAAAGCAGCGGTCTGATACAGGGCACCGTTACCTCGGCCCTGCAGCTGACGACCAATCTCGACTCCACGGACCCGGTGATTGATTTAACTGCGGCAACCGGCACACCTTTTGATTATAACGATCCCAACACCTATACGTACTCCTCGTCCGTGCAGGTTTTTGATACCCTGGGCAATCCACAACTGCTCAGTACGTATTTTACCAAAACCAACCCTAATACCTGGGAAGCGAACTGGAGCGCCGAAACAGACGACGGCACCGGCACGATTATGAGCGGAAGCCTGGGAACGCTTAATTTTACAGCTGACGGAATATTGGCAAATGCCGCCCTCCCGGTGCCGACAACGACAACCGGCACTATCCCGCTGTTGGACTGGGGGAACGGTACAACGCCGACCGACATTATCGTTACCTTCGATACCACCCAATTCAACAGTGAATCAGTCGTCATCTCGCAAAACCAGAATGGTTCCAGGGCCGGAAATCTCACCGGCATTGCCATAGACCCTGAAGGGATTGTCGTAGCCTCCTATTCAAATGGCGAACAGACCAAGGTTTCACAGCTGGTTTTAGGAAAATTCGTCAACGCCGGCGGACTGACCCTTGCCGGAAGCAATCTCTATACCGCCTCAACAACCTCCGGTGCCGCCCGTACCGGACTGCCCGGCCCTGAACTTGGCAATATTTTCACCAACTCTCTTGAACAGTCAAACGTCGATATGGGAGCGGAATTTGTCAGAATGATCACCGTCCAACGAGGCTTCCAAGCCAATTCAAAGATTATTACCACGGTTGACGAGCTGCTGGGCGAGCTTATCAACCTGAAAAGGTAGCCGCCATATTTTTGACACCCCCACCACCAGACCAGGACGGGCGATATGTTCGTCCTGGTTTTCCTTTTGGCTACGGTCCAGGCAACACCCGCCCAGACACTGTTTCAGTTCACCAGCAGCAATAATCTATAAATGTGGAATATTTTTTGCTAGCTTGAGTTTTAAAAATCCAGCGCCTATGCTACAGGGAACGGTGTCAAGGAAAAGGATGTAACCACCCTGATATCTCCTGCTGGAAAATACAGGGCTCCCTCCCTTTGCAATTTTTAACAACCTGAACCTGTCATGGAGGATTTGTTTGGATCTTTCAACCGTAATCGGCATAGGCGCAGCATTTGGCCTGATGCTTATGGCTATTCTGCAAGGCAGCCCTCTGACAATTTTTATCAATGTCCCTTCAATTATGATCGTTTTTGGCGGTACTCTCGGCAACACCCTGGTGCATTATCCCTTCAGTGATGTCCTTGGTGCCATGAGTGTCGCCAAGAAAACTTTCCTGCATAAGGAAATGTCCATAAACAATCTCATTGTCCAACTTATGGAATTTGCCAACAAGGCGAGAAAGGAAGGTATTCTCGCCCTGCAGGGGGCAATGGAGACGGTCGAGGACGATTTTCTCAAGAAAGCCATGCAGATGGCCGTGGACGGCCAGGAACCTGATACCCTGCGCAGCATGCTGAACACGGAAATAGAATATATCCAGATGCGGCACGGGAAAGGGGCCGATATTTTCACCTCTATTGCCGCCTACGCACCGGCAATGGGCATGGTCGGCACCCTGATCGGCCTCGTGCAGATGCTGCAGACCATGGATGACCCCTCCTCTATCGGGCCGGCAATGGCCGTGGCATTGCTGACAACCTTTTACGGCGCGGTCATTGCCAATGTTGTCTGCGCACCAATGGCCGGAAAACTGAAAAACCGCTCGGCCTCGGAGGTGTTGATCAAGACGCTTATAATTGAAGGGATGCAGTCCATCCTCTCCGGTGAGAACCCGAGAATCATGGAACAGAAACTACACGCCTTTATTGCGCCAAAACTTCGCGAGTCTTCTTTTAACAGATAACGGCACGGCTATGGCAGAAGACAAAAAACAGGCTCCGCAAAAAAAAGAACGGAAAGTTGATCGTCCTGCCGGGGCACCGGCCTGGATGGTCACCTACTCTGATCTGGTCACCTTACTTTTAACCTTTTTTGTCTTGCTCCTTTCAATGGCCAATATGGACCCGACCCGATTCACTGCGGCGTCGAGTTCCCTGAAAGATGCCTTCGGCATGCACAGGGATCCTGCCCGTGTTGATTTTGCCATTCCCGTTCTCCCTTCTCAGCCGATAAGTCAATTTTCCCCGATTCAGATTCAGACATCCGAAAAAGTGTACGAAAAAGTAAAATCACAAATCGATTCCCTGCGGCTGAACAACGACATAGGGGTAATAAATAAAGATGATGACTCGATTATTCTTCGCATCAACGACTCGGTACTTTTTGGCTCCGGTCAATCGAGACTCGCCACAAAATCCCTGCCGATTTTAAGAAATATCGCCGACATAATCCGCCCCCTGCCGATGAATGTGCGGATTGAAGGACATACCGACGATACTCCTTTACAAAAGTCGCAATTTGGTAACTGGGACCTCTCGGTGGACCGCGCTGTTTCCGTTCTGCGATTTTTCACCCACAGTGGCCTGCTTCCCCTCGACCGAATGGCGGCGGTCGGCTACGGCAAGGCCCGCCCAATCGTCGTCAACAGAGACGAGGCAAGCAGAGCAAAAAACAGACGGGTAGATTTCGTGCTGAAACTGCAAAGCAATAGATCACAGACAAACAACTCGACACCAAACGGTACAATGCCCCTTTAGCACCAAGGTAAAAAAATATGGCTGAAAAAAAAGATGCACCAGGTGGAAGTGATGGCAACAATAAGAAACTTTTCTTCATCATAGGTGCAGCGGTTCTTGTCCTGCTTCTGCTCGGTGGAGGTTTTGCAGCATGGTACCTGCTGCAGGAGAAACCTGCCGCCGAGAACGCAAAAAATCCCGCCCAACAGGTTCCGGTGCCAGCGCTCAATCAGCAGGCACAGATCGGCCCGATGGTCAATATTGACGAGTTTGTCGTCAACATCATCAGCGGGGATGTGGCGCATTATGTCAAGGCCTCCTTTACCGTCGAACTGACAAACATAGAGGTTCAAGCCGAAGTCGAGCAGAGGATGCCGCAGATGCGCGATGCAATTCTCCTGTTGATAAGCAGCAAGACCTATGAAGAATTACAGGACCTGCAGGGAAAAAAACAACTGAAGGCCGAGCTCACCGGCAAAATGAATTCCTTTCTGCAGACCGGCAAGGTAACTTCAATTTATTTTACGAACTTCGTGGTTCAGTAGCATACGCCAATATCATGGATCCTATACTAAAAAAATCAGAAATTTCCGATCTTCTGAGAGCGATCAGGGAAGGAAAAGTCCCCCTCGACCTCGATGGGAATGAACAAAATGTTTTTCTGGCATGCAGTCCCATTAATCTGTTTCAACTCGCCCGTCCGGACAGGGAACAATTCAGGATTCCAAATTTTGATATTATTCTCGATGTCTTCATCCGTTCCTATGCGACATCCCTGACCAACCAGCTGCAACGTAACCTTTCCATCACCCGGACAGCCCTTGACACCTTTGAATTTCAAAAGTTTATGGCCGACAAAAACCAGTCGGGCGGCATTGGTATTCTTGATATGACACCCTTAAAACATGGCGCGTTGATCATCATCGACCCAAAACTCTCCTTTGCGATGATTGAAATCATGCTCGGAGCCGCAAGTGATCTGGCATCGCCGCACCTCGACCGCAGGCTCACCACAATCGAGCTTACGATCTTAAAGACAGTCCTTACCGACGCCTGCCGTGATCTCAACAAAGCCTTTTCCCAGCTGCTCGAGCTGGAGAGCTCACTGATTAAACTGGAAAATAATGCCCGTCTCGTGTCAATCGTTGAGCCGGGGGCAGAAGTCATTGTCGGGACACTGCTGGTAAAAGTCGGTGAATATTCCGGAGAAATCCATCTGGTGTTCCCCTACGCAACCCTTGAGCCGCTCCGGGATCTTCTGCGAGAGCTGCTGAACATCTCGACAACCACCAGGGGAACCTGGCAGGATGTCCTGGAAGACGAAGTACAGGCAATTCCTACCGGCATTACCGCCCAGTCAGGTGTCATAACCCTGTCGATACAGCAGATACTGGACATGCAGATCGGCGACATTGTTGATCTGGACTATGACCCCAGCTCTCCACTGAAGGTTCTGGTAGAGGATAAGGCGAAGTTTTCCGCCATCCCCGGGACACATAACGGCAAAAAAGCCATCAGCCTCACCGGTATTATTAATTAAGGAAGAAACATGGATACGACCACCGTAAAAAACAGCCGCCCCGACTCGGACGAAATCAAGGAACTTCTACAGGAAACCATTAAACCAGCGTCGACATCTGCCAAGCCTTCTGCAGAAACCAAAAGCGGCAGAGGGCTCAATTTCCTCTATGATATTCCCCTGCAGATTTCCGTTGAGGTCGGCAGAAGCAAAATACTCCTGCGTGATCTGCTGAAAATGGGCGAAGGCTACGTCATAGAACTGGATAAGCTTGCCGGCGAGCCACTTGACCTCTATGTCAATTCGAAGTTGATCGCCAAAGGTGAGGCGGTGATGGTCGGCGACAAATTCGGCATTCGCCTGACCGATGTGGTGAGCACCGCCGACCGGATCGAGAACCTCGGATAAGAGCGAGACTATGCCGCCGTTTCTAAAATCTTCCTTCTTTTTTATCCTGCCTGTTCTGCTCTGCCACTATGCTGCGCCGCTTGACACTTTTGCGGCTGCGGCACCTGCTCCGACGACAAGTGATACGGCAAATTACTTTCGGGTTATCTGGGGTTTGCTGGTCGTACTCGGTATCATCCTGATACTGTATGGTCTGCTGAAAAAACGTTTTTCACTCCTGACAACAGGGGAAAATCAGGAAATCAAGATTATCGAAATCAAACCCCTGATGGGCAAAAAGATGCTCTGTCTCATTAACGTCAAGGGACAGGAGCATCTGCTCGGCATCAGCGGCGACCATATTACCCATATCGCCGCCCTCACGCCGCAGCCGGCAGCGTCCTTTGCCGAGGTGCTGCAATCGACCGGACGCACTTCATCATGATGCCCAGGGTACACT
Source organism: Desulfocastanea catecholica (assembly GCF_054657295.1). Lineage (NCBI taxonomy): Bacteria > Pseudomonadati > Thermodesulfobacteriota > Desulfobulbia > Desulfobulbales > Desulfobulbaceae > Desulfocastanea > Desulfocastanea catecholica. The sequence goes on along the minus strand of NZ_BAAHYZ010000012.1, from coordinate 45,252 downwards.
CCGCTTTGCCGAAGGTGTTGCTTCTTTCCTTACTGCTCGGCCTCTATTTTATCCCGGCCCAGGAAGCAGGGGCCATCGGCCTGCCAACCATCACCTTCGGTGTGGAAGATGCCAATACACCGGGCCAGGTCTCGAATGCCCTGCAGGTGCTCTTTGTCCTGACCATTCTCTCCGTTGCCCCGGCGATCCTGCTCATGACCACCTGCTTCACCAGGATAGTCATCGTCCTCGGCTTTGTCCGGCAGGCGATGGGCACCCAGAATATGCCGCCGACCCAGGTTATTCTCGGCCTCTCGCTGTTTCTCTCGTTCTTTGTCATGTCGCCGACCATCAACAGAATCAACGAAGAGGCCCTGCAACCGTATCTGAATGAGCAGCTCGACCAACCGGCAGCCCTGGAAAAGGCTGTTGCCCCGATGCGGGATTTCATGTTCAGCCAGGTGCGCGAAGCGGAACTGGCCTTACTCACGGAAATCACCATGGACGCGGAACCTCTCGACCCGGAAGACGTGCCGACAATGACCCTTATTCCGGCTTTTATGCTTTCCGAATTGAAGAGAGCTTTTCAGATGGGATTCATGATCTATATCCCTTTTCTGGTCATCGATATGATCGTTGCATCCGTGCTTATGTCGATGGGCATGATGATGCTGCCGCCGGTGATTATATCCATGCCCTTCAAACTGCTGCTTTTCGTTCTCGTTGACGGGTGGAGTCTTGTTGTCGGCTCGCTGATCAAGAGTTTTGGTCCATAAGAAAACAAGAAAATGACATGCCGATACTCTATCAAACAGAGGTAAGTGGAAAATGACTCCGGAAATGGCCGTTGATATCTGTCGCAGGGCGATTCAAACCATTCTGATGTGCTCTGCACCGATGCTGATTATTGCCCTGGTCGTCGGCCTGTTCGTTTCTGTTTTTCAGGCCGCGACGCAAATCAATGAGCAAACGCTGACCTTTGTGCCGAAGATCGTCGCGGTATTTCTCACCTTGCTGGTTTTCGGTTCCTGGATCATTAAGATTGTCCTTGTTTTCACCGTCGGCCTTTTTGATATCATCGCCACGCTTTGATGGCCGAGTATGGATATCCAACTTCTCCCCGTTGAGCAGTTCCAGACCTTTCTGGTCGTGACCAGCAGAGTTGCCGGGTTCATTGGCGCCGTGCCGGTAATCGCCTCCGCCCAGACCCCCGGGCGCGTCAAGACGGCCATGACTGTGGCCATCTCGCTGGCGCTTTTTCCGGTCATGGCCGACGCCGTGCCGAAGGAGGTCGGCTTTGCCCCGCTGCCCTTCCTGCTGCTGCTGATTTCCGAACTCCTGTTAGGGTTGCTGCTCGGCCTCGTCGCCCGGCTCATTTTCACGGCGGTGGAGTTCGGCGCCACGGTCATCGGCTACCAGATGGGTTTTGCCGCAGCCAACGTCTTTGACCCGCAGAGTGAGCGGCAGGTTGCCCTTATCTCCCAATTTCAAAATGTTTTTGCCATTCTGATCTTCCTGGCCATTGACGGTCACCATCTCTTTTTGCGCACGGCGGTGCTGTCCTATGAGCTTCTACCACCCGGACAAATCGATTTTTCCGGCCAGGCGGTGCCCTTTCTCATGGAGCTCGCCTCGCATATGTTTGCCATCGGCGTGCAGTTCAGTGCCCCGGTTCTCGCGGTACTGCTCCTCTCGGGCCTGATCCTTGGCGTACTCGCCCGGGTATTTCCACAGCTGAATGTCTTTCTACTCTCCTTCCCCATCAACATCGGTGCCGCTTTTATTGTCATTGCTTTGACACTCAGCATGGTATCGGTTCTAATTAGACGGGAATTTGACATCCTTGGCGAACGTTTTATCCTCCTGCTGCAATATCTCAATCCATAGCACCGGGATATATTTTCCATTTCCCCGGGAGGCTGTCCGAAATGAGCAGGCAGGTTTCCTTTCATCTTTTCAGCAGGCGATAATCGATGGCAGAGGAAAGTTCCACAGGCGGCGAAAAAACCGAAGCACCGTCGGCAAAACGACGGGAAGATTTTCGTAAAAAGGGGCAGGTCGCCCAAAGCAAAGAGGTCCAGACCGCCTCTCTCTTTACAATCATCCTCCTCTTCTGGATTTTCTATCTCCCTACCTTCTGGAATGGCCTGACGGAACTGATATTTTTTATCTTTCAAACAAGCGGCGGCTATGAAATAACCCCCGCCTCTACCATCACCCTGGCGACTTTTCTTTTACAAAAACTCGGTTTGCTCATTGCGCCGCTCTTTCTGCTTGTTTTATTTATCGGCTTTTTCTCCAGTGTCTTCCAGTTCGGCTGGCTCCTGACCGCCAAACCTCTTTTGCCTGATTTTTCAAAACTCAATCCGATCACGGGTATGTCCCGGTTTTTCTCGAAAAAATCCTTTATAGAAGTGGTCAAATCGCTGTTGAAGGTGCTCCTGGTCGGTTGGTTCGCCTTTTCCACCGTCCTCGATAATTTTGCGGAAGCCCTGATACTCGTCGATACGCCAGTGAGCTCCACCGTGAGTTATCTCGGCAGAATTTCCGCGATTATCCTGGCGAAGGTATGCGCCGTGCTCATTCTCATCGCCTTTCTCGATTTTCTTTTCGTCAAATGGGAAATGGAGGAAAAAATGAAGATGACCAAACAGGAAGTAAAGGAGGAGTTCAAGGAGAGTGAAGGCGATCCCCATATCAAGGCCCAGATCCGTTCCATCCAGCAGCAGATGGCCCGAAAACGGATGATGGCGGAAGTGCCCCATGCCGATGTCATCGTCACCAACCCCACGCACATCTCCGTGGCCATTCGCTATGATGCCAAACAAATGGCGGCTCCGGTGATCATCGCCAAAGGCGCCGACCTGGTCGCCATGAAAATCCGAGAAATAGCCAGAACCCATGACATTCCCATTATCGAGAATCCGCCAGTGGCTCGATTATTGCATAAATTGGACTTAGGCGAACACATACCAGAGGATCTCTTTAAAGTTGTCGCGGAAATTCTCGCCCACGTTTATTCACTGAAAGGCAAGACGAACTGATGGAATTGACCAACATCCAAAGCACCCTGGCCGACCTGCGCTTCAAACAGCTTTTTGGCCGCAGTGACGTTGTCGCCGCCCTGGGTCTGGTGTCGATCCTGATGATCATGATCATTCCCCTGCCGTCGATCGTCCTCGATCTGTTTCTTTCGATGAATATTACCATTGCCCTGCTTATCCTGATCATCAGTCTCTACACGGTAAAGGCCACCGATTTTTCTATTTTCCCGTCGATTCTGTTGACCACCACTCTGTTCCGGCTGGCGCTGAACGTCGCCTCTACCCGGCTTATTCTCATCCACGGCGATGAAGGCCCGGGCGCTGCCGGTTCGGTCATCCAGTCCTTTGGCCAGTTCGTCGTCGGCGGCAACTATGTGGTCGGTATCGTCATCTTTGCCATCCTGGTACTCATCAACTTCATGGTCATCACCAAAGGTGCCGGTCGTGTCGCCGAGGTCGCCGCCCGGTTCACCCTCGACGCCATGCCGGGTAAACAGATGGCCATCGACGCGGACCTTAACGCCGGCCTGATCACCGAAGATGAGGCGAGAAGCCGCCGGGAGAATATTTCCAAGGAATCCAGTTTTCACGGGGCGATGGACGGTGCGTCGAAATTCGTCAAAGGCGATGCCATCGCCGGTATCATCATCACCTTTATCAATATCGGTGCCGGCTTTGTCATCGGCGTGGCCCAGAAAGGCATGCCGATGGCCGAAGCCGCCGCCAACTACACTATTTTGACGGTCGGTGACGGCCTTGTCGGCCAGATTCCGGCGCTGATCATCTCCACCGCCGCCGGTCTTCTGGTGACCCGCACCACCGGCGACAAGGATTTCGGCAGCGACATGCAGAGTCAGTTTTCTCTGAATACCGTGGCCCTGTGGGTGGTTTCCGGCATACTCTTGGTCTTCGCCCTGATCCCCGGGCTGCCCTTCTGGCCCTTCCTCATCCTGTCCATCGCCCTGGCAGCGCTTGCCTTCCACCTCGACCAGTCAAGAAAAATCGCGGCCGAAGTCATCGCCGAACACCCGGCGGAGATACCGGTGAAGCGTGAGGAAAACTATGAAGAGATGCTCAATGTCGACCTGCTGCAGCTGGAGGTCGGCTATGGTCTCATTCCCTTTGTCGATTCGGCCCAGGACGGGGAACTGCTCAACCGCATTCAATCGATTCGCAAACAGTTTGCCATGAATAACGGCTTCATTGTTCCGCCGGTGCATATTAAAGACAACCTGCAGCTGTCGCCCAACCAATACACCTTCTCCCTGAAAGGAGTAAAGGTAGCCGGATCGGATATCCTGCCCGGGCATTTCATGGCCATGGATCCCGGCATGGTCACGGAGAGGATGCAGGGCATCGCCACCACCGAACCCGCCTTTGGTCTGCCCGCCCTGTGGATCACCTCCGATAAAAAAGACCGGGCCCAGATTGCCGGCTACACGGTTGTTGACTGCACCACCGTCATGGCGACGCATATCAGTGAGATCATCAAGCAATACTCCCATGAGCTCATCGGTCGCCAGGAGGTTCAGGGTTTGCTTGACAATCTGGCTAATAGTTATCCGAAACTTATCGAGGAGCTGATACCCGGCGTGCTGTCTCTTGGAACCATCATGCGGGTGTTACAGAATCTGTTAAAAGAGGGCGTGTCGATCCGCGACCTGCGCACCATTCTGGAAACCATGGCCGACTGGGCGGCAACAACGCAGGATACGGACATCCTCACCGAATACGTTCGCCATGCCCTGGCCAGAACGATCAGCAGCGAACTGGCCGTTGACGGCGTCATTCCGGTGATCACCCTGGCAAAACCCGCCGAGGATGCCATCAGAAATGGCATACAGCACAAGGAAACCGGCAGCTACCTGTCGATAGATCCGGTCATTGCCCAGAGAATTCTTGATGGTATCGGCAAAGCGATCCAGCTGTTTGACGGCGGCAGCCGCCCGGCCCTGCTGTCAGCGCCGCAGATTCGCCCCTACGTGCGGAATTTGACCGAGAGATACTTCCCGACACTGACCATTCTCTCCCATAATGAAATTACGCCCAATCTGAAGATCAGATCCCTTGGCACGGTGAAACTCGATGCAAGTTAGAGTCTTTGAAGCGCTAGACATGGCCTCGGGCTTGAAAATAATCAAGCAGGAACTTGGTCCGGATGCCCTTATTCTGTCAACGAGGACGGTCAGAAACGGCAAGCTCGGCATCCTCGGTAAACCGATGCTGGAAATTACCGCGGCGGTCGATACGGATTTCCCCGAACGGGAGAAAAATGACCGCAGGTCCATCTCTCAACCGATGGCCCCGGCCCCCCCCGTCGGTAAACACCGCACGGGATTTCGTCAGGTCGTCGGCGATTCGGTGGCACGCTATCTCCACGCGGAAGATCCATCCCCTGCCGCCGCACAAGCGGCCGAGCACAACGCCAGGAAAACAACTGGCGCAAAAACCGACGATCACCGCCTGCAAAATGACGTCAACGAGCTGAAAGATCTGGTAAAAAATCTCGCCGGCCAGATCGGTCTGCTGACCGAACAAGAGGCGGGGGGCAAAGTACAAAAGAGCACCAGGCAAACCGGCCTCCAGGTCAAGGATATAGACTTTGCCAATCGACTCACCGGCAATGCCATCCATGGCGATCATATCCTCTCGCTGCTGACCGGCAGAGGCATAAACGTCGAAACATCGCGGACTATTACCGGTTTTCTCAGGCAGAGTCTCACCGAACAGGAACTGTGCGATCCGGCCAATGTGACCAATACCATCATCTCCACGATCACCGATCTCATCGAAGTGCAGCCGCCGGTCTTCGCCGCAGGGCAAGTGCAGCAGCGCATTGCCCTGGTCGGGCCAACCGGCGTCGGCAAAACGACCACCCTGGCCAAAATTGCCGCCTCGTACCTGGCCAGGCATTCCAACGCCATCGCCCTGATAACCATTGACACCTACCGGATTGCCGCCGTAGAGCAGCTCAAGGTCTACGGCGAAATAATGCGCCTGCCGGTCGATGTGGTCATCAGTCCGGAGCAGCTCGAACAGGCGATAGCCAGGCACAGTGACAAGGAGCTGATCCTTATCGATACGGCGGGCAGGAGCCCGCGGGACAGCTACTGCATCGATGAGCTGGCGCAATTCCTCAGACCCGACCGGCACATCGACAAGCATCTGGTGCTCTCGGCCGGAACGCGGGAAAATGAGCTTGTCGATACCATCGAACGTTTCAATAGCCTGGGCATCAGCAACACCATATTTACCAAAACAGATGAGTGCACCAACCTCGGCATACTCCTCAATATACAGATCCAGAACGCCAACTCGCTTTCGTACATTACCAACGGCCAGAGAGTTCCCGAAGACCTACTGGAAATTTCACCGAAAATTGTTGCAGAGTTGATCATGTCTCAAAATGAAGGATCCATGCATGACTAATACACCACGCTCGGCCGGAGATCAGGCAAAGACATTGCGCGATTTAAACGCTCTCCGCCCTGATACACAGTCGGCCGGCACCGAACCGGCAACCGCCGTTTATTCGATAACCAGCGGCAAAGGCGGTGTCGGCAAAACCGCGGTATGTGCCAATCTGGCCTATAATCTCGCCTCGATGGGCAAACGGGTGCTGATCCTCGATGCCGATCTTGGCCTGGCCAATATCGATGTCGTCTTCGGTCTTTCGCCTTCCTATAACATGAACCACTTTTTTACCGGGGAACGCGAACTGCAGGACATTATGGTCGATGGCCCTCTGGGTATCAAAATTCTGCCGGCCGGTTCCGGCATCCAGAATTTCACCCGCCTCAATTCCAATCAGAAGATGCGCCTGCTCGACGGCCTCGATGCCATGCACAACCATTTCGACTTTGTACTGATCGATACCGAAGCGGGAATCTCGGAGAATGTCACCTATTTCAACACCGCCGCCCAGGAAATACTGGTCGTGACGACGCCGGAACCGACGGCGATCACCGATGCCTATGCCTTGATGAAACTGCTGTCCACGCATTATCACGAGAAAAAATTCAATCTGGTGGTCAATCAGATCCGCACCGAAGACGACGCGCTCGATGTGTATCGTAAATTAACCATGGTGGCCAACAGGTATCTCGATATCTCCATTGACTACCTTGGTTCCATTCCGGAAGATCGACAGATGATCGATTCCATCAGAAAACAGAAGGTCATCAGCGAACTCAGCCCCGGATCGAAAATCACCGCCGCCTTTCGCCAGTTGGCCGGTCGCATCTGCTCCGAACCCTCGCAGACCTCGCCGAAAGGCAACCTGCAGTTTTTCTGGAAAAAGCTGCTCAACATCGGGGGCTAGGAGGAGATGCTTTACAATCAGCTTCCGCATACGGACGACAAATCAAAAATCATCCGCGATCATCTCTACCTGGTCGATATTCTCGTCGGCCGAATGGTCACCCAGGTGCCTTCATTCATGAATAAAGATGATATGAAGAGCGCCGGGATGCTCGGTCTGCTCGATGCGGCAAACAAATACGACGCCTCGAAAAACATCCTCTTCAAGACCTTTGCCGAGTATCGCATTCGCGGCGCCATTCTCGACGAGATGCGCAAGCTCGACTGGTTCTCCAGGTCGCTGCGCGATAAGCAAAACCGCATCGGCAGAACAATTATGGCTCTGGAGCTCAAACTTGGCCGAGATCCGGAGGAACATGAAGTGGCCACCGCCATGGACCTGTCCCTGGACGACTACCGCATAATGCTCGGCGAGGTCAGTCACCTCGGCTGCGTCAGTCTCAACGAGACCCTTGATAATTCCCAGGAGGGCAGTTCTTTTCTCGATTCCCTCATGGATGAACGAGCGGATATATCCCCCGGGGCAAGAATTGAAGGCCTGCAGCTCGCCGAAAAGGTCGCCGAGGTTCTCGCGCACGTGTCCGAGAAGGAACGGCTGGTCATCTCCCTGTACTATTATGAAGAATTGACCCAGAAAGAGATTGCCGAGGTAATGGAGCTGTCGGAAGGGCGCGTCTCCCAGCTGCACAGCCAGGCCCTGATCAAGCTGAAGACCAAACTCGAAGCACGGCTGTACTAAAGTTACTGGGGGAACTATGCAACAGGCTCACATGTCACTCTTTCTCCTTGGCATCCCGGCAGTGCTCTGCGTTGTGCTGCTGATCATGGTTCTCTTCATCCAAAAAACGAACAGGCTCCTCGCCCGGCAGTTGACCGAAATAACGGTCTCACTGGAACTGACCAGAAAACAACTTGGCGAACTCCAGGCCAGACAGGCAGAGAGCAAGGTGTTCCAAAACAATCTCCAGGCGGCGGAACTGACCACCAAATTGCAAAAACCCCGTCTCGACACACAACATAATGCAGCGGCCGGCACCCCTCCAGGGAAATACAGCAACATCCAGGCGCTGACCGACCAGGGCATGTCCGTAGAAGAAATTGCCGCCATCCTCGCCGTGTCAACCTATGAGGCCCAGCAACTGGTCACCCTGTCAAGGATTGCCCGGGGAAATTTCACCGGCAATATTACCGGCTGACAGTTAAGAAAACAGCCAGCCAACCGATAAGACCAGGAGACAACCTCTCAACTCGTCTTCTGAAGGAAACTATTATGGGATCAGGAAAATACAGCGCCCTTGCCGGAGCCATTTCAAGAGAACAGGCCATCGCCAATCTCAGCAACAATCTGGCCAACATCAGCACCAGCGGCTATAAAAAATCCAATATCAGCTTCGCATCCGTTCTGCAGGAAGAGACCCAGGTCAACGCGGCCAAGGGTCAGAACTACAGCCGGATCGGTAAAAACTACACCGATTTTTCCCCCGGCGCGATTCGCACTACGGAAAACCCTTTGGATTTGGCCATTCATGGCGAAGGATTCCTCAAGGTCCAGGGGCCGACAGGTGTTTTATATACCCGACGCGGCGATCTGGCCATTAATGCCGAAGGTCTCCTCACCACGAGTAACGGCCTGCCGATACTCGATAACGGCAACGGCCAGATCACCATCCCCGACACCGACACCAGCAAGGTAGCCATCGGCGACGAGGGAACTATTTATATCCTTGGCCCGCAAGGCACGAGAAGCGAAGTTGCCCAGCTGGCCGTAGTCGACATTGCCGACAGACAACAACTCACGCGGCAATCCGACACCACTTTTTCCCTGGAACAGGGGGCGCTGGAGACCCTCAGCGAAGACTCCCGTATCGTCCAGGGGGCGCTGGAGCTGTCGAACGTCGATATGGCTGAGGGCATGGCGAAAATGATCGATAACTACCGGACATTTGAAACCTATCACAAGGTGCTGAAAAGCTACTCGACCATCAGTGAGCAGCAGGAAGAATTGGGCACTCTGGGTTAACAAAATAATGAAAATAAGGAAACAACCATGATCCGATCACTTTGGACCGGCACAACAGGCATGCACAGTCAGCAGTTGAACATTGACGTCATTGCCAATAATCTGGCAAACGTCAGCACCACCGGCTTTAAGAAAAGCAAGGCCGATTTCCAGGATCTGCTCTACCAGACCATGAAGGTTCCCGGCAGTCAGACATCGGCGGACACCGAATCCCCCACCGGCATTCTCATCGGCTTAGGAGTAAAACCGGCCGCTGTCACCAAGGTTTTTTCCCAGGGCGATCTGATCCTTACCGAGAACGAACTGGACGTTGCCATCGAAGGCGATGGTTTTCTGCAGGTCGAGCTGCCGAACGGCAACACCAGCTACACCCGGGCCGGGGCAATGAAACGCGACAGCAACGGACGCCTGACCACCTCCGACGGCTATCCGATCCTTCCCGGAATTACCATCCCTGATGGTTCAATGCAGATCTCGATCGGTGAAACCGGCATAGTCAGTGCCATCATCGGGGACGATTCGGTCAGTACCGAACTCGGCACCATCGAACTGGCAACCTTTACCAACAACGCCGGGCTGTCGGCCATCGGCAAGAACCTCTTCGAAGAAACCACCGCCTCCGGCACCGCCCAGACCGGCACGCCCGGCGAGGACGGCTTCGGCACCCTGCTGCAGACCTACCTGGAGGGATCCAATGTCAACATCGTCGAAGAGCTGGCCAATATGATCACCACTCAACGGGCCTATGAAATTAATTCGAAGACCATCCAGACCTCGGATGAAATGATGCAAACCACCAACAACCTCGTCTAACCATGGAAAAGGTACTTGTACTACTCTGCCTGCTCGTCGGATTCGGACAAACGGCGGAAGCGCTGGAGATCACCTTTCAGCCGAGCAGCTCGGTTGATGCCTCGATCATCACTCTGGGCGACATTGCCCGCTTCGATGAGCAGACGGAAATGACCAGGGCGCTGGCCACCCTTACGGTCGGCCAGGCTTCAGCACCAGGTGAAAAAACGACGCTTTCTTCCCTCGGTATCAAGGACTCCCTCACCGCCATACATTCCCTGTCCGGGGAGATCGTCTGGTCCGGTTCGCCGACCGTCACCGTTCTCCGACGTGGCGAAAGCATTGGGCCGGAGAGAATAGAGACAATTATTGCTGAATATATCACAAGGAACAAAAACAATCTGCCCGAGGCGGAAATACGCTTTGTGCCGAGTTCTCTGCCGCTGCCGTTCATGCTGCCGACCGGCAATCTGTCGCATGAGGTCATCCCTTCAAACCCGGATATTCTTGGTAGTTCACGTTTTTCGATAATTTTCAGAATTGACGGCAACGTCGTCAAAAACATGTCGGTGCGCGGCAATATCGAAGCCCTGGCCCATGTGGTTATCTCTGCCGGACCTTTGAAAAAAGGCGAAATCCTCCGTCCACAGCATCTCAGCACGGCAATGATGGATATAAGTGCATTAGACAATGCCGGAATGGCAATGGAAGATTTTGTCGGCAAGAAACTGACCAGAAGTCTGCGGGCCGGTTCGCCCATCCTTTTTTCCATGGTTGAAGCCCTGCCGGTCGTACAGCGCGGGGAACGGGTAAAGATTGTCGTCAATTCCGGGGCGCTGCATGTGACGGCGACAGGCCTGGCGCACAGTGACGGCATCATGCATCAAATGATTCGCGTGCAGAATATCAACTCGAATAAAATTATCTACTGCCGGGTGGCTGCCCCCGGTCTGGTGGAGGTAATGCTCTGAAATGATACATCTAATGAGAAATATTTTGTGCACCCTGCTGCTCATCCAGCTCACCTCCTGTGCGTCCACGCAGCAGTCGATAATCTCTATTCAGGAGCCTCTTGAAGAGATCCATGACGCTGAACCGGTTATCCACGAAGCCGGCTCGCTCTGGCAGCAGGGTGAACATTCGATGTTTTCGGATCGTAAAGCCCGAGAAGTCGGAGATATAGTTACCGTCATTATATCCGAAAAAGCCAGTGCGTCCAAACAGGCATCGACCTCAACGGACCGGTCATCAAGCATATCGGCAGCGATACCCAATTTTTTCGGGTTGGAAAACAGTGATGTCTTTTCCGGTGAGACGCCATCAGTCGATCTTAACAACCTGGTCAATGCCGAATTTTCCAACGGCTTTGATGGGGCGGGTTCGACCACCAGAAAGGAAGATTTGAGTGCCTATCTCACCACCCAGGTTGTCGAGCGTTACCCGAACGGACAGCTGAAAATTCGCGGCGGCAAGGAAGTTATGGTCAACAATGAGGTGCAGATTATTTATCTGACAGGCATTGTCAGGCCGGTTGATGTCACGGCGGCGAATACCGTCAGTTCGGCTAAAATTCTCAACGCCAGAATCAGTTACACCGGCAAAGGCTCGATCAGCGACAAACAGAAACCGGGCTGGGCTATGCGCGTTCTCGATAATGTCTGGCCGTTTTAGTACCTTACAGATTGTTTCTTGCAAAAAAACAAGAAACAATCTGTAAGGTACTTATCCCCGTGCTTTGCGGGGATTAAAAAATGGGCTATCTGCTACGTCGCAAAAATCTCTATCACACCGGTATTTACATGAAATTCCGAATTACTCTTATCATCTTTCTCGGCTTTTTCTCATTGCTGACCGGCGTTACTACCGAGGCGGCAAGGGTCAAAGACCTTGCTCAGCTGCATGGCGTACGCTCCAATCAGCTTTTGGGCTATGGCCTGGTCTCCGGCTTGAATGGCACCGGCGACGACATGAAAAAATCGGTATTTACCCTGCAGGCCATCTATAACATGATGACCAGACAGGGGATTACCATCAACCCCGACAATATCAATGACATCAAGGTCAAAAACGTCGCGGCGGTTATGGTGACGGCTTCTCTGCCGCCGTTTGCCAAATCAGGGTCGACCCTCGATATTCAGGTCTCCTCGATGGGCGACTCCAAAAGTCTGGCCGGCGGGACCCTGCTCATGACCCCGCTGGTTGGTCCGGATGGGAATGTCTATGCTGTTGCCCAGGGACCTCTTACCCTTGGGGCTTTTTCCTTTGGCGGCAAGGCGGCCCAGGTACAAAAAAATCATCCTACCGTTGGGCGCATTGCCGGCGGGGCAATTATCGAAAGATCCGTTCCGGTTACCCTCGGCGGCGATGGTCATCTGCAGTATCAAATACGCGATGCCGATTTTACCACCGCCTCGAACATGGCCGAATCAATGAATAGAACGTTCGGTCCAGGCACCGCCTTCCCGGACAGCCCGGGAACAATCGACGTGACTATCCCCAGGGCGTACAAAGACAGGCTCATCGATTTCATTGCCGCGGTGGAAGTACTCGAGGTCAATGCCGATACCACCGCCAAGGTGGTCGTCAACGAACGGACCGGCACCATTGTCATGGGCAAGGATATCCGACTGTCGACGGTGGCTGTCTCGCACGGCAACCTCAGCCTGATCATCCGCGACGACTACAATGTATCGCAGCCCAATCCGTTTGGCGAAGGGGACACCATGGTTACCCCCCAGACAGATATTTCGGTGGTTGAAGACGATGGCCAGCTGGTCCTGCTCGACATGCAGAAAGGCGTGTCCATCGGCGAGATTGCCAGTGCGCTCAACGCCATCGGCGCCACACCGCGGGATCTGATAGCTATTTTCCAGGCCATCAAGGCTTCCGGCTCGCTGTATGGTGAGCTGATTATTCTCTAAGCAAAGGTACAATTTCTATGGACTTGAAGATCGATCCACGCATCCTGACCAGCCCGTCCACCCAGCCAAATATCAACAGAAAGACCAAAGATCTCGAATCGCTGCGGGAATCGAGCCGGGAATTCGAGACGCTCTTTGTCATGGAAATGTTTAAAGCGATGCGTAAGGCCGTTCCGGAAGGCGGCCTCTTTGAAAAAAGCCAATCCACGGAGATATTCACGGAAATGCTCGATATGGAGACCGCCAAAGCCACCACCCAGGGTAAAGGATTAGGCATCGCCGAGGCGATGTATAATCAGATGGCCAAACTGGTCGATATGAAGAAATGATGGTTTATTAACACCAATAACAAGTAGTCGCATCATCTCCTTCGTATCGATCCGCTCTTTTCTGCAATTCAATTTTTCTACCCAGCGTGTTTTTTCTATCCTCATGAGGTGCTTTATCCAGTACCCTGAGACAGATTGTTTTCTTGCAAAAAAACCAAAAAATAATCTGTGTTCCACTAAAGTTTCTTCACCCTGCAGCCGATAAAAAACACAGGAAGAAAAGTAATCGTCAAAAGGATATATGAGAAAATTCGTTGATTGGGCAGGTGATGCACAGAGCCCACAATCAAACATTTAGGTGAAGTTATGAGCGTAGAATTTTTCGGAGTCGGTGGACCGGGACAGATAGGCAATCTTAAACAAACGCCAAAGGTTCAGGCCGACAAAAAAGCGGAAGGGGCGGCACAGGACAAGGTGCAGTTTTCGTCCGTCCTGCAGGATGTCAACAAGGCAAAAGCGACGACACAAAGTGGTGATGCCGAACGGACCGAACGTATCCAGCAGCTCAAGGCCCAGATCAAGGACGATTCTTATGAGCCCGATCTCAAAAAAGTTTCCGCCTCGCTGCTGCAATTTCTAGTCGAAGGGAAATAACATGGAAGCCAGAACCACGCACGAATATCTTGTTCGTCTGCGCGACATCATTTTTGAAGAAAGAGAGTGCGCCAAGGCACTCGATATGCAGGGAATGATCGTGGCCATGAATGCCAAGGAAGAGCTTGTGAAGGTGCTGGCCCATGTCAAGGTTATCGACGAGCAGGACAAACCTATCGCCGGGCAGATCCGCGAAGAAAATCGCCGCAACGCCTTCCTCTTTAAATCAACCCTCGGCTGGATCAGGCAGACCATGGAATTCTTCGGCCAAAAAAGCGTCACCTCCACCTATTCCGCATCGGCCTGCACGGTTGCCTCACAGGTAAACGGTCGGCTGCTGTCAGGGAAGATTTGATATGGCCGGTCTCTTTAACGCACTGAACGCGGCCAGGACATCTCTTGAGGTCAACCAGAAATCGATAGAGATCGTCGGCAATAATATATCCAACTTGAATACCGACGGGTATTCCCGGCAGAAAGCCATATTTGCGACCTACCCGGCGATGAATTTCGGCGATTTTTTCATCGGTCAGGGGGTGAAGATTTCCGATGTCAGCCGTGACCACGATGTCTTCATCGATCAGCAGATCAAACAAAAAGCTGTCGACTTCGGTCTGCAAGATGCCTTGACCCGGCCGCTGTCCGAACTGGAACGGATTTTCAACATCACCGAAGACAATATCTCCACCGACATCGATAACTTTTTTGACTCCCTGCAGGAACTCTCCACCGACCCCAGCGACCTGGTGCAGCGCAACAACGTCATCCTCCAGGGCGAAGTACTGGCAACCAGCTTCAACAACACCGTCAACGAGCTGAATTCCATCAAGGAAAACATCAACGATACCATCCTCTCGAAACTTGATGCGGTGAATTCGCAGATCCAGGAGATAGCCGACCTCAACGACCGGATTTACAGTATCGAGATCCATGGCCAGACGGCAAACAGCGCCCGGGATCAGCGGGACATGGTGGCAAAAAGCCTGGCCCAGACCCTCGGCGCGCAATCCTACGAGAATGCCAACGGCATGCTCTCGGTCGCCCTGCCCGGCGGCATGCCGCTGGTGCAAGGCAATATGGCCATGACCATCAGCGCCGATGTCTCCGGAGTGGACCTGAGCCTGAAACTGACCGCCGGCGGCGTTACCAGGGATCTGGAACTGCGTAATATGGGCGGTGAGTTCCAGGGCCTGCTGGATATACGCGACAATTTTCTCCCGGAACTCAACGCCGATCTGGATAAACTCGCCTATGAGCTGAGCACGCAGATCAATCTGCAGCACCAGGCCGGCGGCGCGCTCGACTCCAGTACCGGCAATCTCTTTTTCAGCATACCGCCGAACTATGTCGCCTCCCCGCCCGGACCAGCGCCAACGGCTGCGGAATATGCCGGGGCAGCACGGCAGATGAGTGTGGTCATAACCGATCCCTCGAAAATCGCCGCAGGTGGTGCCCCCGCTGCCGGCCCCCCACCCGGCGCAGTCGCTCCCGGTGATAACAGCAATGCGCTGACCCTGTCAAACATCGGCGACAATTATCTCATCGGCGGCGTTGATAATTTCAACTCACTTTACGGCAAGGTGGCCGCCAAGGTGGGTGCAGAAAGCAATCAGAACCAGCTGTCCCTGAAAGGCGCGCAGGATGCTCTAGTGCAACTGGAGAACTTCCGTGACGGCCTGGTCGGCGTTTCGCTTGAAGAAGAAATGATCAGCCTGATCCAGTTTCAGCGCGGCTTTGAGTCATCGGCCAAGTTCCTCTCGACCGTCGATGAGATGATGTCAACGATCTTGAACATCAAAAGATAACAGTGTCTAAAGCAGGTGCCCCATGAAAGTAACAGACAACTCAACCTACCGGTTAATGCAGACCAATCTCGACAGAATCACCAACGATCTGCTTGTTCTGCGCACCCAGGGCGCCACCGGCCTGAAGTTGAACAAACCTTCCGATGACCCAGGGGCAATCCAACCGGTACTCACCACCAGAACCCAGCTGCAGCAGACCGAGCGATTTCTTGAAACCATGGGACAGGTCAGTGATCAAATGGCGGCAACCGATGGCCATTTGTCCCAGGTCGAGAATATACTCGTTCGTGTCAAGGAAATTGCTCTACATTCCGTCAACAGCGCCTTAGGTCAAAGTGATCTGGCCGCTCTGGCCGATGAAGTAGCCGAATTAAAAAATGAACTGCTTGACACGGCCAACGCCGTCGTCAACGGCAAATATATCTTTGCCGGGTATCAGCAAACAACCAAACCGTTCAGCGTTAACCCCGACTACAACCCTGAGAGCTATGATCCCGGAAATGTAGCGACCTGGCCATATCATTATCACGGTGACAACAATCCTACACGGCTGGAGATTACACCCGGCGAAGGCATCGAAACAACACTGACCGGCAATGAAGTCTTTTTCGGAATCACCAACGAAATCGCCGCCACCGGGTACGCCAATCCGTACCAGGGGGAAACCATGACGTCCGGGCCTCTTGTGCCTGGGCCTTTTGCTGACGACATTACGCTTACCGATGGGCTTACCCCTCCGGTATTGAACCATACCATCCCCGGGGCCGATTTCGTAGCCCTCCCCGGTGAAACTAATTATGCCGGAAATGTGGCGGCCAGGCTTTTCAGTGCGGCAGGGACAGGCCTTACCGCTACGGCCAATGCAGCCGTTGCTGATCTCGGCCCACTGTCACTGACCGGTTTCGACAGTATCGAAGGGGACATATACCATCTTACTATCACTTCCGGCGGCACACCTGTAGCGGTGCAGCTCGATGGCTCTACAGGCTACAGTCTTGACGGATTGGCCTCCGCTCTGGCCAACAGCGTACCGACGCCGACACATCTCACGACGACAAGCGGTACCCTGGCAAACGGTGTCACCTACGATATCTCCAGTGGTTCTCTGGTGCTCACCGGCCCGGCCGACGGGTCGGAAATCATCCTGGCGGAATCAATTACCGACAATGGCATTGCAGGCACATCCGGCGGTATCAGCGGCGGTGACCAGACCGTTTACGGGACCTTTACTATCGCGCCGAACTCGCCGACGGATGTCATGATTACTGGTGCAAGCCTGGGCGATGTCGGCCTCACCGCCAACACCCTCAATGGCGCTTCAGGACGGATTGATCTTTTTACCATACTCACCCGTACGGAAGAGGCCATTCGCGCCGGGAATGTCGGCAATATCACTGGCACCGGAGGCTCAATCCAGGCCCAGATCAAAAATTTGGAAATTGCCGCCGACCAGAACCGGAGCCAGCGCGGCACCCTGGGCGCCCGGGCGCAGCGCATTGATTCAGCAATGGCACATCAGGAAGATGCCCAGATTGACCTTAAACAGATTCTTTCACGTTATCAAGATGCGGATATGGTAGAGGTTTTTAATGATATATCCCAGAAAGAAACGGCTTTCCAGGCAGCCCTCAACATAACGGCCAGGGTTTCACAGATTTCAATTCTTGATTATTTTTAGGAACCGTTACCAAACAGACAGACCATTTTATTCCATTTCGTTACCGATCCTTATGCCGTTCCGAATACTACCCTGGCCATGTTACTTTTTGACAAGGGCTTACCCACCGATTACAATCGTCTATTCGGTTTATTATGAAAAAATCCCATTCCCTGCTTGCACCATATGGCGAAAGACGCCCTTATTACGGAGCCAAACATGCTGGTCCTTACCAGAAAAATCGGTGAAGGCATTGTCATCGGTGACGATGTTACAATTACCATTGTAGAAATGAAGGGAGGCAATGTCCGAATAGGTATTGACGCTCCTCGGGATAAAAAGATCTATCGTCAGGAAATTTTTGATCGTATCGCTCTGGAAAATCGTGATGCGGCAAACTGGGATATGACCGATCTTGATAAAATTAGCGACAACCTAACCGTGGGAAAAAAGAAAAAATGAAAAAGATCAATACTCGATTCGGTGAAGTAGAATACGATCCGGAAAACCTGCTCCATTTCCCTGCCGGATTGATCGGCTTGCCGAATCTGCACCATTTCATTGTCATGCCCAACAAAAAAAAAGGCCCGCTGTTCTGGATTCAGAGTGTTGACGACCCGGACATAGCCTTTGTCCTGACTGATCCGACCAATTTCTTTCTTGATTATCAATTAACGCCGGAGGACTTTGAACGACAGAGCCTGCAGCTTGATAAAAGTGATGACTGTTTCATCCTCAGTGTCGTCACTGTCCCGTCCGATCAGAAAATTACCTTGAATCTCGCCGCCCCGATACTTTTTGCGCCGAAAACAAACAGGGCGATTCAGGTTATCGTCGAAAACAGCAACTATTCCTCAAAGACCCCCCTGCCCCAATAGTCCTGGCAATAAGGTGCCAAAGATTGACATGCGGCGTATCAGAAGTTGCCTACCCATACGCCACATGGGTAGGCAACCACCCTGCGCCGCAGTAAATCCTCTCGTTTTCCTGTTCTTTCCTTCCACTCGATTTTTTTCCTAAAGAATAGCTCTCAGCACGACGACAAGTAACTAACCTGCGAGGTACACCAGAAAGAGACATTACGTTTGTAACATGATTGACAACGACGCCGAAACACCCCTTCACGGAGGATTTAAACAATGGCACTAACAATCAATACAAACGTCGCATCACTGAACGCCCAAAGAAATCTTGGTAAATCGCAAAACGATCTTTCCCGCTCGATGGAGCGGCTGTCGTCCGGTCTCAGGATCAACTCGGCCAAGGACGACGCCGCCGGCCTGGCCATTTCCGATCGCATGACCTCGCAGATACGCGGGCTTAACCAGGCGGCGAGAAATGCCAACGACGGGATCTCCATGGCCCAGACGGCCGAAGGCGCCCTTCAAGAAACCACCAATATCCTGCAAAGGATGCGTGAGCTGGCCATCCAGTCGGCCAACGATACCAACAGCGCCTCGGATCGTGCCTCCCTCCAGGCTGAAGTCAACCAGCTGCAGCAAGAGATGAGCAGGATTGCAACCAGTACTTCTTTTAACGGCCAGAATGTCCTCGACGGCACACTGAACAATGCCCAGTTCCAGGTAGGCGCCAATGCCAACGAAACAATTTCCTTTTCTATCCCTTCTGCCAGATCCATCGAACTTGGCAACCACTTATTGACCTCAAGCAATGACACGGCAAACGGAATTGAAGGTGCAACTACGGCTGCAACAGCCGTTGCCAGTGCAACCGCCGGTAATAATGTTGGCGCTCAAATCCTGAGCATATTCGGCCCGGAAAGCACATTAGCTTCAGAGGTCACAGTAGAGGAAAACGACAGCGCCAAACAGATTGTTGATAAAATCAATATCGTTTCTACAGCCACCGGCGTAACTGCCGAAGCCATTACTACCGCCACTCTTTCCGGGATTGGTACAGCAGGAATTGTATCTTTTGACCTTGCGGGTACCAATGCATCTGCAGGTGATGAAATCCCGGTCAGCGCCCTGGTAGAGGCCGATAACCTTTCTGCTCTCGCCACAGCTATAAATGATCAAACAGGCAATACCGGTATCACTGCCAGTCTCAGTGGCGACAAAAAGGAAATTACCTTAACCCAGGCGTCCGGCTTTGATATCAAAATCAGCTCCTATACCCATAGTGTTGGTGCTGCTGTAACCATGCAGGTCGCAGGCAATGAAACAGATCCGCCAGTTCCGGTAACCTTAACAAGTGGTGACTCCACCGCGAACAACTCTACCGTCGTTGGCGGCGAGATCAATTTCTACAGTAATGGTTCCTTTAATGTAACAAGCGATGCTGCCGACACTGCCGGATCGATTTTCAACACCGCGGCTGATACCGCAAACGGCAGCGAATTGCAATCCATCGATGATATGGACATCAGCACGGTCTTGGGCGCATCCAACGCCATCAGGTCCATTGATGGGGCTCTTGGCCAGATAAATCGCATACGTGGCGATCTTGGCGCCCTGCAGAATCGATTTGAGTCAACCATCTCCAATCTCAATAACGTGTCGGAAAATCTTTCCGCCGCCCGTTCACGGATATTGGATGCCGACATTGCGCAAGAGACTTCGGCTATGACCAAGGGTAATATCCTGCAGCAGGCTGGTGTCTCCATTCTTGCCCAGGCAAATACTACCCCCCAACTGGCCTTGCAGCTTCTCCAGGGATAAAATATTGATATTAATCAAACAAAAAAGCCGGCTGTTGACGCCGGCTTTTTTGTTTTCACAATAAACGCACTCTTTATAATTTTTTCTAAACTTGTTTTTACCACCTGTCGATAGGTTGTTCAGGGAAAAAGAATGTGACAAGACCGATTTTTTCTAAAGATTTTCCCAACAGATCCGAGAAGAAAATATAAGAATAATTTTTACCAAAAGGAGCAAACGAGAAGAGCTGAAAAGCAGTATATTTTAATGTAATGCGCAGTACCCGGGCAAGGATGCCCACCTGTACCCCATACACCATATTCAAGGAGGAATATCATGGGAATGTCTATAAACACAAACGTAATGTCTCTCAACGCCCAACGTAACCTGGGCACGTCTCAATCGGCGCTGGCTAAATCCATGCAGCGTCTGTCATCGGGCCTGAGAATCAATTCAGCCAAGGATGACGCAGCCGGACTGGCCATTTCCGACCGTATGACCTCGCAGATCCGCGGTCTGAATCAGGCAGCCCGAAATGCCAATGATGGTATCTCTCTGGCGCAAACGGCCGAAGGTGCCCTGCAGGAAAGCACCAATATCCTGCAACGTATGCGTGAACTGGCTGTTCAGTCTGCCAATGGTACTAACTCTGATGCTGATCGGGACTCACTTCAGGCTGAGGTTACTCAGCTGATCAAAGAATTGGATCGTATTGCAACAGACACCAAATTCAACGGAATAACCCTGCTTGGTGGCTTGCCTGCTGCGACTTTCCAGGTTGGTGCTGATGAAGGGCAGGTCATCACTTTCTCTATTGCCGCTGCAGATGCAGCTACTCTGGGTGTCGCTGCCACTAATACTGACATCAGCACTATCGGTGGTGCCCAGACCGCGATCACTGCTGTTGACGGCGCAATTGTTAAGATAGATGCTATCCGTGGTGACCTCGGCGCAGTTCAGAACCGTTTTGAATATACCATTGCCAACCTGCAGAACGTCTCCGAAAACCTGTCCGCTGCCCGTAGCCGGATTCTCGATGCCGACATCGCTCAGGAAACCTCGGCGATGACCAAGAATAACATCCTCCAGCAGGCCGGTGTATCCATTCTTGCCCAGGCTAATCAGATTCCTCAGCTGGCCCTGTCCCTGCTTGTATAATTTACCTTCTCCATTCTAACATAAGGGCCGACTTCGGTCGGCCCCAATTTGTCTGAGTATTTTCCATTTAACCCCGAGAAAAGGGATAAGTACCTCAACGAAATTCTTTCATAAAAAACAACCAAGAGATTTCTAAGGTACTAAAGGAGACAGCCATGAGTGTCGATACAATCAGTAGTCCTGGAGGAATGACGCAACATCCGTTGAAGGCTGCTGAGATCATACATTCCGCACGTAAAAGAAAAGATTCGATGAGCGCAGAACCACAGAGTGCGGATGAAAATTCCACAATGCAACCGGAAGAGTTGCTCGATCAGATCAAATCACTCTCCCAGGACGGACTCTACAGTGTTCGCTTTGAAATAAATGATGAGATGTCTGGAATAGTGGTAAAAATATTTGACAACGAAACCCAGGAAGTTATTCGACAGCTGCCGTCGGAAGAATTGCTGAACTTTAAGGCATCCTTTGCCGAACTTATCGGCAACGTGGTCAATATCAAGGTATAATTTTTCAGGTTTCTCGCTTCAGAACCAGGGGAAGGATATGTCTATTACATTCAGCGGTCTGGCTACCGGGCTGGACACCGACTCGATTATCAAAGATCTCATGGCACTTGAGCGTGCCCCTCTTGAAAGAGTTGTGGCAAAAAAAACTGCCGCGACCAAACGGTTGGAGGCCTTTGCGCAATTCAAGTCAAGGCTTGATGGTCTGAAAACCGCTGTCAGTGCGATGACGCTCACCAGCCAGGTTCAATCAACCAAGGTATCCCTTAGTTCCGAAGAGGCTTTTACTGCCAGCACCAGCAGCGGTGGTGTTGGCAGTTATAATGTATCGGTAACCCAGCTCAGCCAGGTGCAAAAAAATATTACCTCCGGTTTTTCCTCGAACAATGCGGCCATACTTGGGACAGGAACAATCACCGTCAATGGTACGGACATACCTGTCACGGCCGATAACAATTCACTTCTCGGTCTTGCGAAAAGCATCAACGCCTTGTCTGATTGCACCGGCGTGCAGGTATCAATTATCAATGATGGCTCAGCTACACATCCCTACCATCTGGTATTTACCGGACAGGATGCCAAAACCAGTTTTGATATCACCAGCACTCTGGGGGGTGCAATCCCTGGAGACCTCGGTTTTACCACCACCCAGGTCCAGGCAGCCCAACAGGCTGTGGCAATAATTGATGGTATCACCGTGGTCAGTGACACCAATACCATAACCGATGCCATAAGTGGCGTAACCCTCAATCTCAACAGTGTCAATGCGACCATTTCCGACGATCCTCCTGTGTATGAAACAACGAGAATGGATATTCAGGCAGACACCGGTGCCCTGAAAGAAAAGGTTACCGCTTTTGTCACTGCCTATAATGAGATAATGGAATGGATTCTCTCCGGCTATAAAGAATTCGGCAGCTCAACTCGACCATCTGATAGTGCGGAAGATGCAGACAACCAAGAAGAACTGCTGGGCACGATACTAAGGGGCGACCCGACCATCAACAGTATGAAACGGCAACTGCAAGGGGTGCTCACCAATGCCATACATAACAGTGGCAGTTTCCATATCCTCTCGGAGATTGGTATTACCTCTAATCTCAATGGCACTCTGGCCCAGGACAATACAAAGCTCGACGCTGCCCTGAAAAACAACTTTGATGATATGGTCCACCTCCTGTCCGGGGATGATGCAACCGAGGGCGTAATGAAAGGTTTCAATGCCTTGCTCCTTAACATCACGAGTGGCACGAATGGCATGTACGCCGTTAAAAAAACTGCCTATGACAGTTCAGTAAAACGGTTCGATTCCCAGATTGCACAGATGGAACTGAGAATGACCAAAAGAGAACAGATTTTAAGAAGTCAATTCAACGCTATGGAGCAGTTGGTCAGCAGCCTGAATGCCCAGGGGAATTTTCTGACCCAGCACATAGACGCCTTAAACAGGGATAAATAAGTATGAACCCTTATAGCAATCCTTATATGAACCAGTATCAGCAGAATCAGGTGATGACTGCGTCTCAGGAGCAGATCCTGATTATGCTCTATGATGGGGCGATCAGATTCTGCCGGCAGGCCATTGCTGCCGATGAAGCCGGTAATATGGCGGAAAAACTTGGCAGGATCGCCAAGGTGTATGCAATCATCACCGAATTCTCCAACTCACTCAACCATGAAATAGGTGGTGCAATAGCCGCAGATCTTGATGGACTCTATCACTTTATGCTCCGGGAATTAACCAAAGCCAGAAAAGAGCCAAGTGGAGAGTATTTACGCAGTGTAGAAAAACTGCTCGTCGATCTGCGTCTGACCTGGGGGGAGGCTGTGGAGATAAATAAAAAGGAGCTCGGACTGCTCGTCCAGCAGCACCAGGCCGATGAACGGGAGCCTCAAATGCCGACCAGAAGACTGTCGGCGGCTGGTTAATGCGCAGTCAATCCCCTTATACGTGGTGACAGACCATGGCCCATAGTAGAGAAAACGAGACTTCGGCAGCAAAATGTCATCTATTGCTGCGGCAATCGATCGAAATGTATCAGAAAATCGAGACGCTCTATCAATCCATCCAGGAGGAGCTGGCGAATACCTCGGTGGCCAGGGTGCAGGCAAACATGGAAACCTTGAATACCCTGCTGCTCGATGTGCAAAAAATTGACACGCTTATCGGCGAAAGGGTGCACGGTGCACCATCTTTTCCAGAGGCAACGGAAAAGTTATTTGCGGCAAGAGCCGATGTGTTGCACAGGGTCCATCAGGCCAATAAACGTCTGACAGACAGAGCAGAAAATGCCAAGGCCTTGCTGCGGCATGAAATTACCACCATGGCGATAAATCGCCAGGCGATGAAAGGGTATAAACCGGTCGAGACGGAAAGGACAAGCATTGTGCGAAGCTTTTTCTAAGAGCCTGTCCGAGAATAGGCATACAGCAGGATGGGAAAAAGATTCGCAGAGATTTCAAAGAATTTCAAATTCATATGATGTATTCTTGCCGCTGGTTCCGTTTAATGCTAAAATATCCATACTCTTCAGACAAAAGATGTATGTTGGACATACGTCATGAAATTTGCTTTTGATTTTTCATCCACAGGAACCACATGACCACGAACACCGACATTCTGCAGACCATACCTCAAGGCAAGCCGGTCCGAATTTTCCTGCCGCTGCTGAACCGACCGGACAGCGTCCGCACCCAGGGGTTGTACCAGAAAATAGAGCTGCCGAAATTTTCTCTTTTGTTCAAGCTGGGCATGCTGCCTGTTGATGAAGTAGACAGCGCGAAACCATGTATTATCAGCATTGACATGGGTGGGCCGACCATCTCGCTTGAGGCGATGATTGTCAAGGTCGCCAATCGGCAGACCCTGGAGATGGTTGCCCGAAAATCGATCAGCCATGAGCAGATGCGCGAATTTTTCCGGGTCGATGCGGTGACCAGCGTCATATCCAAATCTTTTCATACCGAGCTTTTCAGCACCAATGAACCGTGGTCGACCGAGGGACAGACGTTGGATATCAGCGGCAGCGGTATCCTGGCCATCTTTGACGAACAACCCAAACCGGATCGACCGGTACGGCTGGAGATAACCATCCCGTCACTTGAGCCGGAGATGATCAAGGTTCTTGCTCACCAGGTCCGGGGCCAGCAGTTGCAGGACGGCCGCTTTGAGGTGGCCTATCATTTTGATGATATCACCATCGAGGACCGCGATAAAATCATCGGCTGTTGTCTGATCATTCAACGCAGGATGCTGCGCCTGAAAATCCAGGTGGACGAAAATTGATGTCGATAGCGGCACGTATCACTACGGTTTCAACCGCTTGAACAGAGGCCTATGGATACCATTACCCCGCTTACCTCCATATGGTCGCTCGGCTCGTCGACAGCGCAGAACCGAGGCCACGGCCAGGAACAGCAGACGCCCGGTCAGGGACAATTCCTCAAAGCCCTGGTCCTTGAAAGCAAGGGCAACAATCGTTTTGTGCTCGATATCGGCGGCACCCGGCAACCGGTGACCTCCGAGGCGGCGCTGTCCCCCGGCCAGACCCTGCGGCTGCAGGTGATAGGGACCGAGCCGCAGATCGAACTGAAAATCGTCGCCAACCCGATGAACCAGCTGCAGGGCCGTTCCCTGACTCTTCTCGGCAAAACTATCGATCTGGCCGGCCTGTTTCAGGCATTGCAGCAGCAGAGCCCCCCGCCGCTGGAAATGATTTCTCCGGCCAGTCGTTCTCTTCTGGAGAATTTTTACTCCCTGCAGCAAAACGGCATAGCCGGCAAAGACGGTGGCGGTATTCTCAAGCAGCTCGTCGATAATCTTGGCCTGAACCTGGAACAGTTGCTGGCACGCGGCGATAAAAACAGCGCTGTCCTGACCCTGAAGGCCGCCCTGCTGGATATCGCCCACAACTTCACCACTGCCGGCAACATTGCCGACACAACCAACAAAATCCTCACCACTCTTGAGCTTTTTCAACTGGCCCAGCTGCAGGTCGGGAGTGACACGCAACTCATCTTTCCACTGCCTCTGCCCTTTATCGAACAGGGCTATCTGATCATTGAGCAAAGTGACAAGGATTCCGACAACAATGGAGCGAACCCGGAAAGTCGTTTTTCCCTGCATCTGACCATCTCTGACCTTGGTCATCTGCAAATCGATTTTCTGCGCAATCCGCAAGGACTGTTCATCCGTTTTCGCGCCGGCGATCAGGAAAAAGCCAATTTCATCGAAGCCAATAGCGGCGCTCTGAAAAAGGCCATCAGTGATGTTCCGCTGATCAGCCTTGCCTTCTCCGCTGATGCCCCCGACCCAATCCATGATCTGGTCCGGCATCTTGTACCGCCAGGCAATTCGATGCTCGACACCAGGGTCTGATATGACTGAACGAAAGCCGGCCGACAGGGCCATTGCCATTCTCTACAATGAAAACGAATCAGTCGCACCAAAGGTTGTTGCCAGCGGCCAAGGGATCATTGCCGAAAAGATCATCGCCACCGCCAGAGAGGCCGGCGTACAAATCCAGGAGGATGCCAATCTGGTGGAGCTTTTGTCAAAGGTGCCGTTAGGTCAGGAAATTCCCACCGAGCTGTACCAGACCGTTGCCGAAGTTCTTGCCTTTGTCTATCAGATAAATGAAAAATTTAAGAATAAGATGGGGTAGTGCACAGCGGATTGTATTCCAGAATATAACGTATAACGCGAACAAAGGAGTCGATTTTATCGATTGTTCTGATTCCCGTACAAGGCATGGGAATCAGTCGCCAGCCAAGCTCAGATCAAAAAACAAAAAAAGAGGGTTGTTGACACGTTGTGTCAACAACCCTCTTTTTTTCATATGCTGGCGGAGCGGACGGGACTCGAACCCGCGACCTCCGGCGTGACAGGCCGGCATTCTAACCAGCTGAACTACCGCTCCACACTGCTTTTTACTTTTTGTATGTTTAGATGCGTGTTTATGGTGGGCGACACAGGGCTTGAACCTGTGACCCTCGGCTTGTAAGGCCGATGCTCTCCCAGCTGAGCTAGTCGCCCCCGCGCAAAGAGTCCTGCTAACTATAAAGGGAATCGATGGTGAGTCGATTCCCTGTTAAATGGTTTGGCGGAGCGGACGGGACTCGAACCCGCGACCTCCGGCGTGACAGGCCGGCATTCTAACCAGCTGAACTACCGCTCCAAAACCGATGCTGACGTGGTGTTGTGTCTCTGTTTGGCTGTGGTGGGCGACACAGGGCTTGAACCTGTGACCCTCGGCTTGTAAGGCCGATGCTCTCCCAGCTGAGCTAGTCGCCCCCGTCTCAACCAATCGTGAAGGAGTATTTACCAACTTCACCCTACTACGTCAAGAAAAAACATCAGTAACGGGTAATATCGTCCCTCATATAACTTTTATCTTATATTTCAAAAAGATAGTCTCATCGAAAGAGACTTTTCCCTTCCGGCATGACCAGCGCATGCTGGAGTACCTCATCCATATGTTCCACCACGTCAATTGTCAGCGATTTCCTTATCTTAACCGGAACATCGTTGAGATCGCGTTCGTTGGGTTTGGGAATGAGCACATGGGTAATATTGCCTCGTTTGGCGGCTAGAAGTTTCTCGGTCAGGCCACCAATCGGCAGTATCCGGCCTCTCAGGGTTATCTCACCGGTCATCGCCATATAATGCTTTACCGGCGCCTTGATAAGCGCGGAAACCAGGGTGGTGGCAATGGTGATCCCCGCCGATGGCCCATCCTTGGGGATAGCACCTTCGGGAACATGGATATGGATATCGAGTTTCTGGTAAAAATCTTTGTCCAGGCCAAGCACTTTTGCCCGGGAGCGCACATAGCTTAAGGCTGCCTGTGCCGACTCCTGCATGACGTCGCCGAGTTTGCCGGTAATGATCAGCTTGCCGGCGCCGGGCATCAGGGTGGCCTCGATCTGCAACAGCTCGCCGCCGACCTCGGTCCAGGCCAGGCCGGTCGTTAGACCTATCTCATCGTTTTCCTCGGCCAGGCCATATCGATACTTCGGCGTGCCCAGGTACTTCAATACCGACTGGACACTGAGGTGGTATCTTTTTCGTTTGTCGTTTTTCTTCAACCGTTCCCTGGCAATCTTGCGACACAGAGAAGCAATAATCCTTTCAAGATTTCGTACCCCTGCCTCCCGGGTATAGCGACGAATAATTTCCAGAATAGCCCCGTCGGTCAGCTGGATGTACCCGGGTTTAAAGCCGTTTTGCTCAAGCTGCTTGGGAATCAGAAAGCCGACAGCGATTTTCAGTTTATCTTCTTCGGTATAGCCGCTGATCTGGATGATCTCCATTCTGTCCTGGAGAGGCACCGGGATGCCGTGCAGATTATTGGCCGTGGTGATGAAAAAGACCTCGGACAGGTCGTAATCGATATCGAGATAATGATCGTTGAAGGCGACATTTTGTTCAGGATCGAGCACCTCGAGCAGGGCGGAAGACGGATCGCCCCGGAAATCCATGGACATTTTATCCACTTCATCGAGACAAAATACCGGATTGGCCACACCCACTTTTTGCATGGACTGGATAATCTTGCCGGGCATGGCGCCTATATAGGTCCGTCGATGACCGCGAATTTCCGCCTCATCGCGCACACCGCCCAGGGACAGGCGGGCAAATTTCCGGCCCATGGCCCGGGCTATCGATTTACAGATCGAGGTTTTGCCGACTCCGGGAGGGCCGACCAGACAGAGGATCGGTCCCTTGATTTTTTTCACCTGGGACTGCACGGCCAGGTATTCAAGAATCCGTTCCTTGGTTTTGGCCAGGCCGTAATGATCTTCATCGAGAATCTTTTCCGCCTTGGTAATATCGATCTTGGAGGAATCTTTTTTGTCCCACGGCAGGCTGACGATACAATCGATGTAATTGCGCACCACGGTAGTTTCCGCCGACATGGGCGGCATGCTGCGCAGTTTCTTGAACTCCTTGAGGGCCTTGTCTTTGGCCAGAGCGGGCATTTTCTTCTTCTTGATCGTCTCTTCGAGTTCCCCCATCTCGTCGAGCCCATCCTCGTTCTGCCCTATTTCATTCTGGATCTCCCGAACCTTCTCGCCAAGGTAGTAATCGCGCTGGGTTTTGCCCATGCGCATCTTTACCTTGGCATTGATTTTTTTCTCCAGCTCGGCCATTTCAATCTCACGATCGAGAATTTCCAGGACCCTGGCCATGCGGGCGGTGAGAGGTTCGAGTTCGAGAATCTCCTGTTTTTCTTCACTCTTCAGCGGCAGATGGGCACAGATGACATTCAATAATTTGAGGGGATTGTCGATGGCCTGAACCGAATTGAGGATTTCTTTGGCAATTTTTTTATTATTTATGGAATATTGCTCAAAATATTTACGCAGCTCTCTCTCAAAGGCGGTTAACTCGGCGGTCGGTTCAGTAACATCGAGCCGTTCTTCCACTTCCGCGAGTAGGAAATTGGGATTTGGCACATAAGAAATAATCTTCGCCCTGGTTTTTCCCTCGACGAGAGCTTTTATGGTCCCATCGGGAAGTCGCAGCAACTGCATGACCGACGCGAGCGTGCCGCAGGTATAAAGATCCTTGCCGGCCGGATCGTCAACCGTCGATTTCTGTTGCGTCACCAGCAGGATATCGGTCTTCTTTTCCATGGCATCTTCAAGTGCCTGAATGGATTTCTTTCTGCCGACGACCAGGGGGGCAACCATATGTGGGAAGATGACAATATCTCGAAGTGGCATCAGAGGGTAAAGTTTCGTCACAAAATCTCCTTTCGAATGTGCTTAGTATGTTGCTCGATCAAGCTGTTTTCAGATTTTCGTCGGCGCTGTTATGGTACAGGATAACCGGATAATCCCCCTGGGTGATTACCTGCTCACTGATGACGCATTCCTGCACCCCTTTGATCGAGGGCAGGTCATACATCACATCGAGCATGGCTTCTTCCATAACCGAACGAAGCCCGCGGGCACCCGATTTTCGTTTCAGTGCCTTGGCGGCTATGGCTTTGAGTGCACCTTCCGTAAACCTCAGAGTGATGCCGTCGAACTCAAAAAGCTTCTGATACTGTTTGGTCAGAGCATTTCTCGGTTCCTTCAGGATGCGGATGAGGTCTTCCTCTACCAGTTCTTCCATGGTGGCAATAACCGGCAGACGGCCAACCATCTCCGGAATAAGTCCGAATTTCAGCAGATCTTCCGGTTGGACCATGCGCAGCAGTTCGCCTATTTTCTTCTTCTCGTCGCCGGTCACCTTGGCGCCAAAGCCGATGGATTTTGCCCCCTGACGTCTGCTGACCACTGCATCCAGGCCGACAAAGGCCCCGCCGCAGATAAAGAGAATATTCGTCGTATCGATCTGCACCAGTTCCTGCTGCGGATGCTTTCTGCCGCCCTTGGGCGGGATCGACGCCATGGTTCCTTCGATAATTTTCAAAAGCGCCTGCTGCACCCCTTCGCCGCTGACATCTCGGGTCAGCGACGGGCTGTCCGATTTCCGGGCAATCTTATCGATCTCATCTATATAGATGATACCCCGCTGGGCCTTTTCCACGTCATAATCTGCCGCCTGCAGGAGGTTGACCAAAATATTTTCAACATCTTCCCCGACATAACCGGCCTCAGTGAGGGTTGTCGCATCGGCCATGCAGAAGGGAACATTCAAAATCCGCGCCAGGGTCTGGGCGACCAGGGTCTTGCCGGAACCGGTGGGACCGACCAGGATAATATTCGATTTCTGCAGTTCTACGACATCTTCCCCCACCGGCGCGTCGATACGCTTATAGTGGTTGTGTACGGCAACGGAAAGTACTTTTTTGGCATAATCCTGCCCGATGACATATTCGTCGAGATGGGCTTTAATCTCTTTCGGTTTCAAGGAAACCTGCTTTTGTTCTTCCGCTTCGGCCAGCTCGGCACTGTCCTTGTCGTGGACAATTTCATTGCACAGCTCAATACATTCGTCACAGATAAACACATCCGGTCCGGCGATGAGCTTGCCTACTTCATCCTGATCCTTGCCGCAAAACGAACAGACACACTCAGGCCCTTTGTTATTCAGATCATCCATGCTTTCAACCCTCAGCTCGTTCTTCCCGATTAGTAAGTACCTTGTCGATGATACCATATTCCTGGGCTTCACTTGCGCTCATAAAATAGTCACGCTCGGTGTCGGCGGTGATTTTTTCAAGAGGACGTTTGGTGTGATGGGCCAGGAGGCGGTTCAGTTCATCCTTCATGCGCAGTATTTCCCTGGCCTGAATGTCGATATCCGTCGCCTGCCCCTGGAAGCCGCCCATCGGCTGATGGATCATAATTCTGGCGTTCGGCAGGGAATATCTCTTCCCGTCGGTACCTGCCGCCAGGAGAAAGGAACCCATGGAGGCCGCCTGTCCCATACAGAGTGTGGCAATATCACATTTGACATACTGCATGGTGTCATAGATCGACATGCCGGCCGTTACCGACCCACCAGGGGAATTAATATAAAAGGTGATGTCTTTTTCAGGATCCTCCGCCTCAAGAAAGAGCAGCTGGGCCACAATAACATTGGCCACATCATCATTCACCCCGGAACCGAGGAAGATAATACGTTCTTTTAATAGACGTGAGTAAATATCATACGCTCGTTCCCCTCGGGGACTTTGCTCCACTACCATCGGCACCAGATTCATGTGTCACACTCCTTAAAACGGTTCGACTGCAAGAGGGCCGTGAGCCCTATGCAGTCGTCATTGTATGCAAGCTGTCAAAACATATCCGGCAGGGCTCCCCACCGGATATGCTCAATATAATTCCTTTCCCGCCGTGCGCAACCCGCCCTTTCAGCTTGTTGCGGTAACGTTTTCTTCGGCATCCTGCTCTGCTTTGACGGCTTCGACAAACACCGCCTTTTCCCGAAGAAAAGCGAGGATTTTCTCGTTGAGCAATTCATTCATCAACGGCAGGAGATCATCTCGATTCTGAAAGAATTCTTTCACCTTGGCGACCGGCATATTGTACATGTCACCAATGCGCTTCAGCCCTCTTTCCATATCTTCTTCTTCAACCTTGATATTTTCAATCTCGGCAATTTTCTTTAAAATAAAATCCCCACGGACCCTCTTGCCGGCCATTTCCGCATTTTGTTCAGCAAGTTTTTCTCTTGACAGTCCAGCCGCTTCAAGACTCATGCCGCCCTGCTCAAACTGCTTCTCGGTCTGCTTTATCATCTGTTCGATTTCAAAAGCTACCAACCGTTTTGGCACCTCAAAATCGTGGGCTTCGAGCAATTTCTGCATGATTTTATCGGTGATCGCACCCTCGGCCCGTTCTTCACGCTGCTTGGTAAGGCGCTCCTTGATCGACGCCTTCAGGTCATCCAGCGTCTTGAATTCCTCGCCGGCATCTTTGGCAAATTCGTCGTCAAGATCGGCAAGCACCCGCTCTTTGATATCCTTGACGGTAATGCGGAATTCTATTTTTTTGCCTTTGATGATCGGATTAGGATGGTTTTCCGGGAAATCGACCTCCTGTAGCCCTTTTTCATCCTTATTCATGCCGATTAATTTTTCTTCAAATTCCACGCCCATGTTACCGGAACCTACTTCAACCGAGTAGTTTTCGTTTTTAACCTGAGGCATGGGCTCACCTTCGTGGAATCCCTGAAAATCGACGATGACCACATCGCCTTTCTGGATTGGTCTATCGCTTACCGAGCGAAGAGCGGCCATATTTTTCTGCATCTCGGCCAGCTCGAGGGCGATCTCCTCGTCGGTGACAAGGACCTCCTCTTTTTCCACTTCCAGACCCGTATAGCCGGACAATTCAAACTCCGGCCGCACGTCGACTTCGGCGATATAGGTGAACGAGCCGTCTTCGTTGTATTTTACATCTTTAATATCCGGATGGACAATGGGATCGATCCCCTGTTTCTCAATGGCATCAAAATAGGTATCCTGCACCAGCTTCTCACCGGTCTCTGCTTCAACCTGCGCCTTGTAGTATTTCACAATAACTGAACGCGGTACCTTGCCACGACGAAAGCCCTTCATTTTCGTTTCTTTTTTCAGCTTGTCGTATGCCTCGTTCAGCCTGGGCTGCACGATGTCTTCAGGGAGCGTTATCGTTATTTTTCTTGTGAGAGCATTGATCTCTTCAACATTTACATCCATTGAGTTCCATCCTTTCATTGTAAAATTATCATAAACACCCGAACCCACGATTGTTCCCGCCGAACAGAGCCTCTTGACGGGGTTGTTTCGGAGGAATGCCGGCACATCGACATCGAGTTTCAGTGGATTATTACTGCAACAGGTGAGGTGTACAGCATCATTGATCAATCAATTTGGTGCGAGAGGGGGGAGTCGAACCCCCACACCGTAAGGCGCCAGATCCTAAGTCTGGTGCGTCTACCAGTTCCGCCACCCTCGCAGCCTATTTTTTTCCGAATCCAACTACACATAAAGGAATTCATCGAAACCTGCAGGAACCACCTGCCGCCTCGATTCATTTACACCCACCAAATCGGTAATAGTTAATTCACTTCAACATTGCCGTCAAGACTGTACTTGATATTGTTGTAGTTAGAACAAAAAAAGTTGTTATAAATACCATTTTGCCCATAGCGTTACCAGTTATTTTTATGATTTTGGCTATTTTTGCGATAAATTCCATGGAAAATAGACCGTTGATTCGATCATCTTGCTTAAAAGCCGGAGAGTTGCTATTGTTGCGATATCAACACACTCCACACACTTAACTAATAAATCTATGGCGAGGTATCTATGCATTACCCCAAATTATATGCAGGTTGTCTGTTGTCACTGACGGTAGCTTTTGGGACCAACGCCCTGGCTGTACCCGATTCAGGCCAGGCCGGCAAGATAGATTGGAAACTGCAGCAAAACTGGCCGACAGCCGTAAAGACTTTGGATATGGTGCACTCGCTGGATGGGAAATTGGTCTATATCCTCAGTGACAAACAGACCGTCGAGATTTTTAACAACCAGGGACAGCTTCAGGGGTCCATTCCGGTCGAAGAAGGAGTGAGCGCCATCGACATCGCCCCGCAGGGCGAAATGCTCTACCTTATCAATAACCAAACGCAAACCTTCAGCGCGGTCAGCGTCTCTTTCGTCGTTGATGTCGATATTACCGGATCGCCCTTTAGAGGACCGGCCGACGCCCCGGTCACCATCGCTCTCTTTACCGATTTCGAATGCCCTTATTGCAGTAAAATCGTGCCGCTTATCGAACAGGTACTCGAAAAAAACCCGCAAACAGTAAAATTAGTTTTCAAAAACATGCCGCTCAATTTTCACCAGATGGCCCTGCCTGCTGCCAAAGCTGCACTCGCCGCCCATGAACAAGGAAAATTCTGGGAATTTCATGACCGGCTTTTTGCCGAGAAAAAACTCAGCCAGGAGGGTATTGACAAGATAGCGCAGGACCTCAACCTGGATATCGAGCGCTTTAAAAAGGACATGCTGTCACCGAAAATCCAGGCACAGGTCAACAAAGATCTGCAGGATGCCCAGAAAGCAGGGGTTACCGGCACGCCAACCCCCTTTATTAACGGTCGTCAGGTGAAACAGCGCAGTCTCCAAGGCTTCCAGGCGATAATTGACGATGAGTTGCAAAAGCGGGGTAAAAAATAGCCGCTGTATGCAAACCAACTTCATCCATCAGGAACTTAGTTTTACTGATAACAGGCACGCGCAGGCACTGTATGGCGATCTTAATAAACACCTGCAGGCCCTTGAAAAAAGCACCGGTGTCACCATCAGCGCCCGGGGAACAAGCCTGCGCATCAGCGGTCCAGCCCATGATGTCGAGCTGATTGCCACGCTGCTCAATCAGCTCTACGAACTCATCGGCCGAGGATACCCGGTGTACAGCACAGACTTTGCCTTTGGCCTCCGGGTGCTGCAATCAACCCCCAAAGCCAGACTGGACCGGATTTTTCTCGACAAGGTCTATGTGACCACGCAAAACCGGGTCGTCTCCCCGAAAACCAATAACCAGAAAAACTATATCGACGCTATCCGCGGCAATGATATCGTTTTTGGTATCGGCCCAGCCGGCACCGGCAAGACCTACCTCGCCGTGGCCATGGCTGTTTCCGCCCTTACCAGCGGGCAGGTGCGCTCGATCATCCTCGCCCGGCCGGCGGTGGAAGCCGGTGAAAAACTCGGTTTTCTCCCCGGGGATCTGGCGCAGAAGGTAAATCCATACCTGCGCCCCCTGCACGATGCCCTGAACGATCTGCTCGGCCCCGACAAGGCTATGGATCTGATCGAGCAGGATATTATTGAAATCGCCCCGTTAGCCTTCATGCGCGGACGTACCCTGAGTAACGCCTTTATTATCCTCGATGAGGCGCAGAACACTACCAGGGAGCAGATGAAAATGTTTTTGACCAGGATCGGCTTTGATTCCAGAGCGGTGATAACCGGGGACACGACCCAGGTTGATCTGCCGGTGAAAACCCATTCCGGCCTGGTGCAGGCGAGAAAAATATTGTCCAACATCGAAGGCATCAAGTTCTGCTCGTTTTCCAAGGCCGATGTCGTCCGTCACCATCTCGTGCAGGAAATCATCAACGCCTATGAAAAGCAGTAAGGGGTCACCATGGCAACAGATCTGACCATACAACCCCAGGCTGCCGGATTTCCACTTAACCGCCAAAAAATAAAACGACTGACCAACTGGCTGCTCGGCCAATGCGGCGTTCAGGACTACACCGTCAGCCTGCTCCTGACCGACGATGAGGAGATTAGCCGACTGAACGACCAATACAGAAAAAAAAATCAACCGACCAACGTGCTCTCTTTTCCCTTCGCCGAGGGAGCCGATGCATCCCTCGCCGCCCTGCCCTTCAAGGAACTTGGTGACATTGTCATCTCGGTGGAAACCGCCCTGCGTGAATCCATCGATTACAAACAGAGCCTGCATGAACGCCTCAGCTGGCTCATCATCCATGGCATGCTCCATCTGCTCGGCTATGATCATGAGCGGTCCGAGATGGACGAAAAGGAAATGTTTGACAAGGAAAACGAGCTATTGCGCACGCTTCATACCCACAGGAGAAGAGGAATGACCACACTTGCTATTAATGTCGACCACGTGGCAACCATCAGGCAGGCCAGAGGGATTACCGAACCGGATCCGGTCTTTGCCGCGGCCATCTGCGAGCTTGCCGGGGCTTCGGGGATCGTCGTCCACCTGCGCGAGGACCGCCGCCACATGCAGGACCGCGATATCTATCTGTTACGGCAGACCATCAAAACCAAGCTCAATCTGGAAATGGGCGCCAACAAGGATATTATCAAGATTGCCCTCGATATCAAACCCGACCTGATTACCTTGGTTCCGGAAAAACGCCAGGAACTGACCACCGAAGGCGGCCTTGACATCCTGGCCGAGAAGAAAAAAATCGCTAAAGTGATCGAAAAAATGACAGCGGCGTCCATCCCGGTTTCGCTCTTTACCGATCCCGATGCGAAACAGCTGGCCGCCGCCCGGGATGTCGGGGCTACTTTTGTCGAACTGCATACCGGAAGATACTGTGATGTGATTGGTGAAGAAAACCGCGAGCACGAATTCCAGCTTCTGGTCGAGGCCGCCGAGGCCGCAGCACAAATGGGCTTGCGGGTCTGTGCCGGACATGGCCTTAACTATCAGAACACCGCACCCATTGCCGCCCTCGAGACCATTGAGGAATTGTCCATCGGCCACGCCATCATTGCCAGAGCAGTTTTCACCGGACTTGAACAGGCGGTGAAGGAGATGCTGGCTATTATCAGGCAGGCCGACTGTACAATGTAATGGCGTCACCATCATGCTGTTCAAGATTGACAAGGCTTATGCCGGTATGGTAAAAGTAATCCACTTGCCTGGATGGTGGAATTGGTAGACACCCGAGACTTAAAATCTCGTGGGCCTTGCGCCCGTGCGAGTTCGATTCTCGCTCTAGGCACCAACAAAATCAATGGGTTACAAGGAATTTCAAGTTTTCTTGTAACCCATTTTTTAGTTTAACTTTAACATTATTTAACACATTTCACACCCGAGTAAACCATCCTCTAAAATACTTGTGGTTAGGATTTGCCTTATAATAAATGTACTGCTCCCCATTGCAGCAATTCAGGAGGATCTCTTCGTTCAGTTTCGGAGTTCCCGGTTGTATGGTCAGATATCGCCTGATGGTATCAATAGTCTTCGGCCCGAGCAGTCCATCCACTTCCAGAGTATACCGATACCCTGACGCGATATTATGCGCCGTCTGGAGGAATTTGATCGCCAGGTGGACGCCGAACGTGCAGCTCGATTTCGTATCAGCCAAATGTATCTTTAGCGTCTTAATTAGACGCATATTCTCAGCCTGTAAGTTTTATTTTGTCCATTAGAAATGGATACAGTTTTGAAAAGTATCCTACCTGAAACCGGTTTTATCCTCGACTGCCTGTTAAAACCAGAAGGCCTCTAGATCTCTAACCAGGACATTGCATCAAAATCTTCATGCATACACTGTTCTTCGGCAATCCTTGCGGCTTCTCTGACTTGTTCTTTTAATGTCGCCACTGTATTTTCCATGTTTTTCTTGTTGAGGATGGCTTTGCTATAATGCAAGGGAAATAGTGATTATCAAGACAAATGTTCCAGATTATAATCTTGGTCTGTACACTCCCTGTGGATCGCAGGCAAAGCAGGCAGGATTTGATCGATAGGAGAGAGAGGTGCCTTGGCAAAATCGACTTTCTGGGACATTTTTAAAAGAGAAGAGTCAAACAAAGACCCTTCTCTTTTACCACTTCGCTCCTCAACAGGCAGTCAATTCTTGGCAACAATTGCAGCTCTTGCCGCAGCCAATCTGGCCAAGGGCACACGGAAAGGAGAACAGGAAACGTAATTCAGGCCAAGGTTGTGACAGAGCGCGATAGATTTTGCCTCGCCGCCATGTTCCCCACAGATACCCAGCTTAATATCCGGGTTGGTCGCTCGTCCCTTCTCCGCAGCAATCCGCATCAATTCGCCTACACCATCGGGATCGATGGTTTCAAATGGATTGTCAGGCAGGATACCATGAACCATATATTCAATCAGGAATCCGGACTCGGCATCATCTCTTGAAATACCAAAGGTGGTCTGGGTCAGATCATTGGTTCCAAATGAGAAGAACTCGGCGTACTCGGCCAGCTTATCTGCGGTCAGTGCCGCCCGTGGTATCTCAATCATGGTACCAAATTTATAGGTTATCTCAACCCCCATTTCTTCCATTACCTTCCTGGCCTCCGTTTCAAGCGACTCACGCTGGATTTTCAGCTCGTTGACATGGCTCGTGAGGGGGATCATGATTTCCGGCCGCACATCACCACCCTCTTTGGTCACCAGACAGGCCGCCTCAAAAATCGCCCTCACCTGCATTTTTGGTAATTCCGGGAAATGAATGCCAAGTCTCACCCCGCGTAATCCAAGCATAGGGTTGTCTTCCCGCAGGACTTCAACTCGGCTCAGTACTTTTTCTTTGCTCCGCACCTGCTTGAGCAGATCATCAATGGTATCAAGGTTTGGAGCATGTTGCAGCTGGATCTTCAGGTCTGACAACTCTCTGACCAGGGAGACTTGATCAGGGAGAAATTCATGCAGCGGTGGGTCGATGAGCCTGATCACCACCGGCAGACCATCCATCACCCTGAACAGACCCGCAAAATCTTCACGCTGGTACGGCAGCAGAGATTTAATAGCCTCACTTCGCTGGACGTCCATTTCAGCTAGGATCATCTTCTGCACGAAGGGGAGTCTTTCACTCTCCATAAACATATGTTCGGTTCTGCAGAGACCAATTCCCTCGGCGCCATATTCCCTGGCACGGGATGCATCCACGGGATAGTCAGAATTGGCCCAGACCCCAAGGGTTCGGAACTCATCGGCCCAGGCAAGAAGCTTAAGCAGCCATTCATCTTTAATATCAGGATCTATGGTCGCGATCTCACCAAGAAATATTTTCCCGGTTGTGCCATCAACAGACATACATTCACCTTCTTTTATCACCATGTCTCCAACAGTGATCTGTCTCCTGGTCAGGTCGATATCCATATCTTCCACCCCGACCACGGCAGGAGTACCGAACTGGCGGGCAACCAGGGCAGCATGGCTGGTCCGACCTCCCCTGCTGGTTACAATTCCCTGGGCGGCGAGCATTCCGTGTACATCTTCCGGCCTCGTCTCCGGGCGAACCATGATGACTTTTTTGCCATCTTCCTTGCCCCATACTTCAGCAAGATCCGCGTCGAGCGCAACCACTCCAACCGCAGCACCTGGAGAAACATTGAGTCCTGCGGCCAGCAGCTTGTTATCCTGGATTGCCGCCTTTATTGACTGGGGGTCAAATTGAGGATGAAAGAAAAAATCCAGCAGTTCGGGGGTAACCCTCATGAGCGCTTCTTCTTTGGAGATAAGCCCTTCCTCTGCCATGTCCACAGCTATTCTCACCGCAGCCTGAGAGGTCCTTTTGCCGTCTCTGGTCTGCAGCATCCACAGTTTGCCCTTTTCGATAGTAAACTCAACATCCTGCATTTCCCGATAATGGTTTTCAAGCAACATCGCCACCCGCTCAAACTCCGCGTGTACCTCAGGCATCTCTTTTTTGAGTTCGGACAGGTCCTTGGTCTTCCGAATACCGGCAACCACATCCTCCCCTTGGGCATTGGTCAGGTAATCCCCCTCAATTCTCCGTTCCCCGGTCGTGCCACTTCTGGTAAGGGCAACACCTGTCCCACTATCGTCTCCGAGATTTCCATAGACCATGGTGACAATAGTGACTGCGGTACCTAAGTCGTGGGCGATCCCTGCAGCATTTCGGTAATCGATGGCACGCTTACCATTCCAGCTCATAAACACCGCCTCAGTTGCCATCTGCAACTGGGCATAGGGTTCCGTTGGAAAGTGATGGTGGGTATGAAACCTGAAGACGTTCTTGAACTCCTCGGTAACCGCCATCCAGTGCTCGCCGGTAAGTTCCGTGTCTGTCTTAACCCTTGCTTGTTTACGGGTTCTGGTGATAACCTCTTCAAATTTTTCGTCCGGAATATGCATCACCACGCTGCCAAACATCTGAATCAGTCTGCGATACAGATCGTAGGCCACCCTGGAGTCTCCCGTACTCTCAATCAGTCCTGCAACTGTTTCATCATTCATGCCGATATTCAGGACCGTATCCATCATCCCAGGCATGGAAAACTTTGCCCCCGAACGGCAGGAAAGCAAAAGAGGATTTTTCGGATCGCCAAAGGTCTTTCCCGTTGCCGCCTCAATTTCGTTCAGCGAAGCAGTCAGCTGTTCCCATAATCCATCCGGCAGCTGCTCCCCAAGAGATAAGTATTCGTTACAGGCCTCCGTGGTAATGATAAAACCATCTGGCACCGGCACCCCGATACGCACCATCTCGGCAAGATTAGCCCCTTTGCCACCCAGCAGGCCCCGAACATCATCCCAGGAACCACCGACATACTCTTCAATTTGATCCAGCTCGGTAAACCGATATACCCATTTTTTACTCATCTAAGCATCTCCTTGAATCAAAGTATTCAATATGACTAATTGCTTTCGACAATAATAATCATGTACACATTACACAAAGTTGCAGCAAAGTGGAATACTCCAGTTCACTTTTATTGACTCAACACGTCATAGTATAGCGTTTTGTCGGGATATTTTTAATTCTCGAAAGGTCGAAAACACCTGTTTGTGACGATTGGTTGTTTGAAACACCTTCCTGATTTCATTTACAGTAGTTATGCTTCGCCAGTAGTTATATAGCTGTTCTGCCGTTTTCCTTTGTTAATCGTGGAGTATAGGATCTTTGTTTGCTTCCCAGAACTTTAAGCGGCATGCGAAAATATTGGCTTCAGAAATGTTGTTTTGTTATTATGGTCTGCGCTTATGGTTTTTGAGATATTTTATAAATGAACGATTGGGATTGACCAGTTTCCAGAAAGGGGATTTAATACCGTTGCATTGTGTCTTCCAGATGAAATCCGGATTTGAAAGAGCTGATTTCAAGATACCTGACAATGTGTGCTGAGGTTTTTGTCCCACCGGCGTCTGGAGGCCAATAAAAAGGCGGCAATTGAAGAGGTAGGCGAGGAAAGGTACAGGATGTGAATCGCCTATCTTGCAGGGGTTTCTTTTGCATTCCAGGACGGTTCATTGCGGATTTTTCCAGATTTTTCAGACCGTGGCCACCAAACATGGCCGTAAAGGCCCATCCTCCATGTCACCGACCTGATAATATCTTTATACTAAAGATGCCTGACTTAGGAGCGGTTTGTTTTCTCTCATAATTGAAGGGTGCTCTTTTTCTAACCGCTGCATGTGAACGGAAAAAACGGCAAGACTGATCCATCGAGGAAAGAGTGGAGTCTTTCAGTGTTTTATAATGACCCAATGTAGCGGGAAGCAAGATCAAAACAAATCCAACCCTATCAGATTATTACACATTTCTAACTAAACGAACAGGAAAAAAATGACACATTATCTTCAAGCTTTTAAACCGCATGAAAATGATCCACTCACACAGCTAGTGGCAGGAGACGAGAGCCTTCTTGCAAATAGTGGCAATAATACCACTATAAAGTCAAAAGAGAAGGTGGTTTCTTTCACTGATGTCTGCAAAATCATTTTTGGTGGTGGATTGTTGTTTCAGACCTTGACACCACATGAGATGAATATGCATTCGTTAGGTGAGCGGTTAACGCATTTTGCAACACGCCCTTTTCCTGCTCCGTCCTTAATAGAGTTTATGGCTGTTACGAAAGAACTGCTTGCAGGGCATGAGCTCAAATCTAGTGAATATACCAATCGGTTTTATCAAAATCGCGGTCTAGCGCCCGCAGCTTTTCGTGTGCTTCAGCGGTATGGTGATGACGTTATTCTCTCAAATGAGCGCACGCATTTTGTGGGCGACGTTATGCTTCTCGGAACATTTTTTGAGATGGCAAAAACCTTTAATCGATTTAGGGTCAGACCTGCTTTTAACGTAGATTTTGTCGGCGAGTTGTCTCTGGCGCGACGCACTATAGAAGCAGAGGCGAACGTAACTTCTGTTTTTCACGAGAATTATCGACCCGTTGTGTTGACCATGCCATATTTTGATGGGAACCATTGGTCTCAGCCGGCTCCTGTATTGTTGCAACCTGGAGATGTCGTGTGGAACACAAACGCCGAAGCCATTTATCTTTTGAACGAGTTTACAATCTCTAATCCTAAAGCAGAATATAAAAGTGCTGTGCCAAATCGTACTTTTATTAAGACAACTAGGAATAGCTGCAGCGCAACCACGCTGATAGGCTATGGTAGAAACATGAACAATATTTTGCGTTGCGGTTTGCGAGCTGTTCTTTTTGGATCCAAGTAGCGTTTTCACTATGATTGGAAATTACTCGATAACCTTAACCAGTGCACAACGAATAAGGTTAAATTGTGTGAGGAACGAACCACAATCTGAACCGTTTGTTGGACAAGCCCGGTTGTAATGAGACTTCCCTTTTATTGCCGTAATTGTCAAACTTTACACTTGGAGGCACATATGAACAAGAAAATGCTGTTTCCCCTCGTTGTCGCCGTTCTCGTTGGATTCTTCGGCTCCCCCCAGCATGCCGAAGCCCGTTCCTGGAAAATTGACAAGGAACATACAAACTTCTATTTCAGTGTCGATCACATCTATGCCAAGGTTCGCGGTCATTTTACCGATTTTACCGGTACGGTCTTTTTCGATCCCGATAATCTCAAAGACAGTAAAATTTCTTTTGAGATCAAGGTGAAGTCCGTTGACACCGGCATCGGCAAACGCGACAAGCATTTGCTGTCCGACGATTTTCTCGATGCATCCAAGTATCCATTGATAACGTTTATCAGCACCAGCATTACCAAAGCAGAGGGGAACACCTACAACATCAACGGCACGTTGACCATAAAAGGCGTTTCCTCTAACCTGATTCTTCCTCTCACCTATAGCGGCAAGAAGGATCACCCCTTGTCTCCAGGAATGGAAGTGCTAGGCTTCAACGGCCACTTGATTCTTGACCGACTGGCCTATACCGTCGGGGACGGGAAATATTACACCATGGGCGCGGTTGGCAAGGACGTTGATATTCTTGTGACGATCGAGGCGCTGCGGAAGAAATAGGACTGCCTTTTGTCATAAGCGTTCGGCTGCTTGCGGATTCCTGAGGTCCTGCCAACGTGACCTCGGTATCGACTTGGGCACCAGACCCGAAGGGGAATCTGCTCATTGAGGTGCCGGCACCCCGTTGACCACAAACCGCCCAGTGCTGAAAAAAGCCTTGGGCATCTTTTTTGTCTCTGTTGCAACACGCGTTTAGGGTGCCGTGGCAAGTGAGAAGCCGGGATGCACTTTTCACTCCGCTGCACCACGTGAAAACCAGTGGGCTCAATTGTTAATATTGCCAGTAGCTTATCACAGCCTCATAGGCCGATCCTCGATCCGCAAAAAACTTTGGTGGTGAGAAATGCGGACTAGCTCCTTTTTTAGTACTTTATGACTTTTATGACTGCTTTGACGGTAAGGGTGGTGAAGATGACGGCCGGGTTGTCTCCCGCTTGCTGTTGCCGCTAAAAATCAATTATCTGACGGTTTCACTGCAGTCAGCGCTGATGCCGCCT
Source organism: Desulfocastanea catecholica (assembly GCF_054657295.1). Taxonomy (NCBI): domain Bacteria; kingdom Pseudomonadati; phylum Thermodesulfobacteriota; class Desulfobulbia; order Desulfobulbales; family Desulfobulbaceae; genus Desulfocastanea; species Desulfocastanea catecholica. The sequence goes on along the minus strand of NZ_BAAHYZ010000012.1, from coordinate 1,816 downwards.
GCAGCCTCGAGCCGTGCGCTGATTTCTTCACGGGTTTTCGACAGGAATGCAGTCAGACCTGACTGCCCGTTGTTTAGGCAGAGAAAGGTATCGAGCAGCTCTATGGCCTGTTGGTAACAGTGTAGTGCGGCCAATGATTCAGCCAGGTTGTTGGCGGCTTCAGCGTGTGCCGGGTTGCGCTTGAGCAGACAGCTGTAGAAGGTCGCGGCGGTGGGGTAGTGGTGCTGTGCAAACATCGTATTGGCCAGGCCGAAAATAGCCAGATCGCTGTGAGGATGCCGGTAAAGCACCGTTTTGTAGCATTGCTCAGCGAGCTGTAGATTGCCTGTTGCCTCCACTCTGGCCACTGCTTCGAGATATCTGCTGATATCATGGTCAGTAGGAAGTTCATCCGATTTCAGGGCAATGACCCCCCAGCTTCCGGCCTTTTCCCAGGTTGTCAGAAAATCATCTCTATCCATCAGTAGCCGCTCGGTGGTGCCGGAACGAAGAACGACCTGACCATCACTAAGCACGCCGATAACAACCGCATAATGGTAGGTCGGAAGTATCTTCAGGCCAAGATTCTGCAGCACCAGAACAGTCCGGCCAGCTTTCAGTTCGGCGGTAATGGCATCCATCTCCGGTCTGATCTCATAGGGGATTCTGTCATGGCGCCGGATGGAGCCGATAATCCCAAGCTGCAGAGTGCCCTGGCGTTTTGGAATATAGAGATCAGGAGAAAGCAAGTCCGGCAGGGTCACCACATCTGAACTGCCCAGCAGTGCGGCCAGGGCTGCCGGGCCGCACTGATATTCTTCCTGAGGGAAAAAAGGGGTATCTGTCAGCTCAATGTCGGCGGCTGGAGCTTTTCCCGTGCCGGCCTGCCGATGGAAGCTGCATCCGGAAAAAATGCAGGCAACGCAGATTGCAGCTATCAGCAGGTACCTGGCAGAACACATTCAGATCTTCGTGAATATGTTGGTTACACCAACCAGCTCAAGGATCAGGAGTACCAGAAAGACGATTCCTATTACCGCAAGGGCACTTCCACCTGCCGGTAAATCCTGCATATGTCCCTGCAGCTGCTGCAGCTCTTCGGCTGTAAGCGTTGCCAACCGGTTCTCTGCCGCTGCCGGGTCTACTCCCAGACGGACCAGTTCTGCACGCACGTCATCGCGGGCAATCATGACCCGAAGCTGGCTGCGGGTAGCATCTGCAGAGGAAGATTCAATGAGCGCCTGGGTCGAAATGAGAGCCGCTCGTGAGGCAGGGACCAGGCCTGAGACAAGGAAAAACTGTAAAACTGTGAAGAGTATGATACATTTTCGGATGTGCAGCGTCATTGGTGATCTCCGCTATGGGGTTCTTATGGTAGAGTGATCGTTTCGAAGGTCGTCGATGGTTTCGATGATTCTCGGGTCCGATTGCCTCAACAGAATGGCAATTGCGAAACCGCTAACACGTACCGTGTTACAAACGTATTTGTACACTTGGCGGAAAGATGTGACAACCTCTTTTCATCTTTTTGCCATCTATGTTGTTACACCCTAATAGACTATACTTATTCTTGCAAACGCATGTCGTCAACAGGTCCCAGCATGTGACCTACTTGGCCTGAAGCTGGCAATACGTGATGGGAGCGAATGGGGTAGATGCTTCTTCCAACCCTGACCAGTTCTTTCCGGATCAACTCGTGCAAATGGTTTCCACAGTTTAGTTAGCGTGGCCCATGCGATAACATGGCAAAATTGATCATAGTTTGCCAATCGATTTGCCATTCTGTTTTATGGTCCAGGTGGGAAGAAAAAGTCACAGCAATAAAGGGAGTAGGGTC